>JBNLGT010000007.1:0-63705 GCA_050306195.1 Ensifer sp. | reverse complement strand
CCAAGCTTCAGATAGTCATCCAGCTTCGGCATCAGGCACATGTCTTTGGAATTGAGGATATAGGACCCGCGTTCATCCTCCTCAATCGGCATCAGTTCGCCCGGTCGCGCGCCCTCCTCCAACACGAATTCAAAGAGCTTCATATTCTCTTCGGTCAGTTCCAGAGGTTTGATTGTCCCGTCATTCAGCCGCAGATGAACCTTATACTGCCACCGGCAGGAATTGGCGCAGTTGCCCTGGTTTGCGCCGCGCTCCGCCATGAAGTTGGAAAGCAGGCAACGGCCCGAATAGGTCATGCACATGGCGCCATGAATGAATGTCTCCAACCGCACATCTGGACAACGCTCCCTGATTTCGGAAAGCTCTCCAAAGGTCACTTCACGCGCCAGCACCACCAGTTCCGCACCCTGCTCTTTCCACGCGTCCACTGTCAACCATGAGCACACGTTGGCCTGCGTGGAGATATGAAGCTTCAGTTCCGGGGCATGCTTGCGCAGATAGTGAAACACGCCGGGATCCGCCACGATCACCCCATCGGGCTGCACTTCTTTCAGCGTCTCCACATAGTCAGCAACCTTGGGAACATCCTTATTGTGCGTGAACAGGTTTAGCGTCAGATAGACCCGAACACCGTGCGCATGAGCAAAACGAATACCCTCCTTCACATCGTCCAGCGAAAGCTGGGATTTGGTGCGAAGCGACATATCGGGTGTACCCATATAGACGGCGTCTGCCCCATAAAGGACAGCCACTTTCAATCGCTCTAAAGAGCCCGCGGGCATCAGGAGTTCAGAACGGCGTGCCTGATTGCTCATTGAATCAATTCCTCAAAGTCCAGATGCAAAACCTTATGCATCCTCTCTTTCTGCCCGGCCATATACATGAGGAAAGCCCAATGAGCCAGAGGCTCAGCAGGTTAGAGATAATCAGGCCCCGCCACACATGTGTTGGGAATCCGGCATCACCCACTGCGTCCCAGTTTCGGGATCAAACGTATAGAACATGCGCCCCCGGTCATCACCGGTCGGACAGTCATGGGGAATATCCATCAGGCATACGACCGCCCTTTGCCCGGCTTTCACCTCAGACAATTGCCATGGCCGATCATAGGCAACAACATAAAGACCATTGGCAAAATGCACATTGGTCCCGGCATCCGTGTTCTCATAGGTCGCCGGTTCGCCAAATCGCGTGGTAACGTCCTGAATTCTCGTAAACAGACATTGTCCCGGAACCGAGGGTATAGAGTTACTCTCTTCTGCATTCGTTTCAGCCAGATGCGCCGCCTTGCGCCCAACGAGAGCCAGAGCGTAATCGGCAGGCCAAGACGGGAAATGTGCACCGAAAGTGGAAAGCGAAGATGACAGAACCGCTGCTATGCAGGTCTTATCGTCACCGCAGGCAGAGCGCTCCGCCAAAAGCGCCCGCGCCACCGTCTTTTTAGATTGATAGGATGGCTGGTAGTCCCGATAGGCATCTGCCACCAACAGATCCAGCTCGGAGAGTATTTCGTCGCCACAGATCACCTTCTCATCCGTTGTGCTCGCCTTTGCACAATCGAAGGAAGGCTGCGCCAGGACACTACCGGACAGTAAGAAGAACAACACATTCGAACCGGCAATCGCGTACTGATAAATCTGCCTCAAAACCGCCTCCCTGAACCGCCGCGAAAAACTATGCCAGAGATCCATCGGGCCAGCAACGCGCATCTATGCCGACCGATAGGCTCAAAAACGGAAGCTTGAGTTGGCCGCATCTTTGCTCGGGGAAGTCAAATACCACTGACTAACAGGGCGATTTTGTCGCCACGGTGCAAGTTGCAATACAAGCCAGTCGCGCCAGCCTACAGAGACCGGCGCAACTGAAAAACCCACTGATCAGGCGACCACCATATTCGCTGCCGATACAATCGCCTCCAGCGAGGCCGCAACGATATTGGCATTGATACCGACGCCATGGATCACCTTGCCATCAGCATCTATCTCCATATAGCAGATGGCGGCGGCATCCGATCCGTGCTGTAAGGAGTGTTCCGAGTAATCGTTCACACTCAGGTCAACGCCCAGATATTTCGAAAGCGCATCAACAAAACCGGCAACCGGGCCGGTGCCCCTGCCCTCAATCCGCTTCTTTTCGCCGTTATCCAGGATCTCAGCCGCCACAATACGCATTCCCGGATGGTCCGGATCCGTATGTGAATGATGGTCCACAAATCTCAGTCGTGCGCCGGGCTGCTCGACGTAATGCTCCATAAAGCGCTCATAGATGCGTTTTGGTTGAAGCTCCACGCCTTCTTCATCGGTAATACGCTGAATTTCCTCACGGAACTCAACCTGCAACTTGCGTGGCAAATTGATCCCGTAATCCTCGGCCATGATATAGGCAATACCGCCTTTTCCCGACTGCGAATTGATACGGATGATCGCTTCATAGGTGCGCCCCACGTCCTGCGGATCGATCGGCAGATACGGCACTTCCCAATTTGGCTTATTGGCAACCTTGATCGCCTTCATCCCCTTGTTAATCGCGTCCTGATGCGACCCTGAGAACGCGGTATAAACCAGCTCACCCACATAAGGATGACGCTCAGGAATCTTCAACTCGTTGGAATATTCATAAACAGCCTTGATCCGTTCAATGTCCGAGCAATCAAGCTTAGGGTCAACGCCCTGGGTAAACATGTTCAGCGCCAGCGTAACGATATCCACATTGCCTGTCCGTTCGCCATTCCCAAACAACGTGCCTTCCACACGGTCAGCCCCGGCCAAAAGGCCCATTTCAGTGGCGGCAATTCCGGTACCGCGGTCATTATGCGGATGCAGGGAGACAATCACATTCTCCCGGTTGTCGATATTGCGGCACATCCATTCGATCTGGTCGGCATAGATGTTCGGCGTCGCCATTTCCACGGTTGCAGGCAGGTTCAGGATCAGCTTGTTGTCCGCGGTCGGTTGCATCACCTCAATAACCGCATTGGAAATTTCCAACGCCACTTCAAGCTCTGTGCCGGTAAAGCTCTCAGGCGAATACTCAAAGCGGAAACCACCGCCAGCTTTTTCGGCCATGTCGCGGATCATCTTGGCCGCATCCACGGCAATTTCCTTGATGCCTTGAACATCCTTACCAAATACCACGCGGCGCTGCAGCTCCGACGTCGAATTATAAAAATGCACGATGGGCCTGTTGGCCCCTTCCAATGCCTCAAAGGTGCGGGTGATCAGTTCCGGACGGCACTGCACCAATACCTGTAAGGAGACATCTTCCGGCACGCCGCCCTCTTCCACACACCAGCGCGCAAAGTCGAAGTCCGTCTGTGAAGCAGATGGAAAACCGATCTCGATTTCCTTGAACCCCATATCCAGCAGCAGCTGAAACATCCGCGCCTTACGATCATGCCCCATCGGATTGATGAGCGCCTGATTGCCGTCGCGCAGGTCCACCGAACACCAGACCGGCGGCGCAGTAATGGTTTTGGAGGGCCAGGTTCTGTCTGTCAGTCCAACCTGTGGATAGGGCTGGTATTTCAGCGCCGCGTTCGGCATGCCGTTTTGCGGATTATATGTCTGCTTAATCATTATCTTCTCGTCTCTTCCCGTATGCCGCGCTTTTAACCGATGAAAATCGGTTTGGCGACATTCAAGGGCGTAAATCTTACGCCAGAAATTGCAGTTCTTGGATGATTTTGAAGGAGCGCTTACATGCCTGGCGGTTTTCCGGCCGCCGGGCGCTCCTTCTTCAGACCCGGCAACCGCGTGTAAGGCCGAGGAGAAGAAGCGAGTTTACGGCGCGCGCAACTGCGCGGGGTCCAGTCTGTCCCCGGCATGTAGCTTTTTTGCTGTCTGCGAACCGTGTCTTCATGGCAAGCCGTATAGCCCCTGTCCGCCCATTAGGCAAGCAGAAGGTACATTAATGTCAAGCATGGCTTTGATATAGGCTGGCTTGGAAAACGGGGCCAACCAGGATCCATACCGCTGCGGCACGCACGAAAAAAGCCCGCCCGAAAACATCGGACGGGCCTTCGACAAAGCGTTGTCTGCTAATCTCAGCCGAGATCGGCCTGAGAGGTAATAATCTTGGAAACCAGTCCGTATTCCAAGGCCTCTTCCGCAGAAAGCCAGTAATCGCGATCGGTGTCCTTGGCTATTTTGTCGACCGGTTGGCCGGTCGCCTCAGAAAATATCTTGTTCAAACGCTCGTTCATTTTGATGATTTCGCGCGCTTGAATTTCGATATCAGAGGCCATGCCACGTGTGCCACCAGAGGGTTGATGCAGCAGGAAACGCGTGTTGGGAAGGCAAACGCGCTGTTCCTTGGGCACAGAGACATAGATCAAAGCGCCAGCGGAAGCGACCCATCCTGTACCAATGATCCAGACCTTCGGCTTGATGAACTTGATCATGTCATGAATGCTGTCACCGGACTCGACATGTCCACCAGGCGAATTCACGAAAACACGGATATCGTCATCGCCAGCTGCCGCCAGGGCCACGAGCTGGGCGCAAACCTTGTTTGCCAGTTCCTGTGTAATGCCACCGTAGATGAAGATCGAACGCGACTTAAAAAGCGCCGCCTCCGCATCTTTGCCCAATGGCGCTTCTTTCGTCTTTTCGTCGTCGTCTTCCATGCGCATGCCGCAAACTCCAGAATATTCAAGTCTAATTCTGCCCCACAGATAGGGCGACTCACGTGAGAAGACAATGCAACATTTAAAACAGGCTTAAAAGGTGGATAAATCCGGTTCCCTTGATGTGGAACCGGTCACGCTTGTCCTTAAAGGGAATATGTTTCGTGGCGGATTCGAACGTCAGGCCACACCGTTCAATGCGGAGTTCTCGCTGGAATGATGAACAAGCTGGTCAGCCGCAGCAGCGGAAACAGCCTTGCTGAAATAAAACCCCTGACCAAATTCGGCACCGGCCTGTTTCAGTTCGTTGATGATTTCCCGATCCTCTACGCCTTCAGCAATTGCCGGCATGCCCAACGTCTTTGCCAGTTCCAGAACAGAATGCACAATCTTGGCATGGTTGGCGTCTGTCGCCATGGACTTTATGAACGACTGGTCTATCTTGATCTTGTCGAACGGCAATTCACGCAGATAGTACAAGTTGGAATAGCCAGTTCCGAAATCATCAAGTGAGACTTTGATTCCCACATTTCTGAGAGCATGCAGCGCCGCCTGCGCGACCGTAAGGTCCTCTATCAGCGCTGTTTCAGTAACTTCGACCTCCAGGCGGGTCGGTGGGAACCCCGTCTCTGACAAAATCGACAGGAACTTAACCGGCAATAGAGGGTCACCGAAATGGATCGGTGAAATGTTCAGCGAAATCGTAATATCCTGCGGCCAATTCCTGGCGTCACGACAGGCGCGACGCAGCAGTGTGTAGGTGAGTTCGCCAATGAGGCCCAGTTTTTCGACAACCGGGATAAAGACCGATGGTCCAATATCACCCCTAATCGGGTGCCGCCAGCGCGCCAGTATTTCAAAACCAACCAGTCGATTGTCGACCAGCCGCACCAGCGGCTGATAGTGCGGCTGGATTGCGCCACTGACGACCGCATGCCGAACGTCTTCTTCCAGAGCCGTTTTGATAAGCAGCTCTGTCTCCATGTCATTTTCAAAAAACCGGTGTTTGCCGCGGCCATCCTGCTTGGCCTGATACATAGCCATATCAGCGGCCCGCAACAGAGCCTCGGCATCTGCGCCATCCTTTGGGCATATCGCAGTGCCAACGCTAGCCCCCACCTCTATGCGTTTGCCCGATATATCAATCGGCCTTTGCAGCTGCCGAATGATACGATCGGCCAGCTGTGCCGCAGTTCCCTCCAGATCCGCAGACGGTTCAACTTCAAGAACGACGCCAAACTCATCTCCGCCAAAACGTGCCACCGTGTCGTTTTTTCGCACAATTTCGCGCAGGCGATCGGCAATTTTGCAAAGTACGGCGTCACCCATCGCATGGCCGTATATGTCGTTAACCGGCTTAAACCGGTCCAGGTCGATACTCAAAACTGCAAATTTTTTAAGCCCTTTATGGGTTCTGACAACAGCCTCATCTAACACTTCTGCAAAGACCCGGCGATTTGGCAGGCCTGTCAGCGCATCGTGCCGGGCCAACGACTGCGCCAATTCATGCGCCGCCGCAGTTGCCTCGTGGGCCTGCTGAAGTGCCTCAAGCTGGTCACTGATGGTTTGCTTGGCGACTGCCAGCTCAAGCGTGGTACGCCCGACGGCCAAACTAACTGGTGCAGCTACCACAACAGTAATTGAACAGGTTATGGCCCAATTCCGGAAAGCCGTGGGCCATCCTTCGAAGAAAACCAACTGGTTTACCACATCTGCGCTCAATGCCACGGCCAGACACACTAAGGTCGTCGCAATGACAAAAACTCTTAAATCGCGCTTGTTTGCAATCACAGGCTTCGCAAGCTGACCTGTAACATTCCGCAGAAATCCCATGTCATAAGTCCGTCCATCCTGCATGTCCTTGAGGCGGACAAGTGCATTTGGCCGTGACCATACCCAGGGGCCATTAAGGAATATATAATACATAAATTTTTCATTATGTTTTACACATGCCGGAACAGGTCTTTCCATCCGGGATAATCCGGTTTCCAATCAACGCCTGCGCTGCAAAACCGTCCGTTATAAGCCTACCCAATGTTCTCTATTTGTTCAATAGTCCTTGCTAAGGTGATCCGACTTTGGGAGGTCTAAAAATGGCAAGCAGCGGAACAGAGTTCAGAAATCTCCATAACCAGCCAGGCGCTTTTATTATTCCCAATCCGTGGGATGTCGGCTCTGCGCGCATCCTCGCAGGCATGGGCTTCAAGGCGCTGGCGACTACCAGCGCAGGCATGGCTTTTTCGATGGGCATTTGTGAGGGTGAAGCAACGCGCGATATGGTGCTGAACCATTGCCGCCAGATCGTTGATTCAACCCCTTTACCGGTTTCAGCAGACCTGGAAAAAGGTTTCGGAGACACCGCCGAAAGCGCTGCTGAGACCATTCGTCTCGCAGCAGAAACAGGCCTGGCAGGTGGCTCAATTGAAGACTTTTCCGGTGACCCACAAAAACCAATTTATGATTTCGACCTCGCCGTCGAACGTATCGCAGCAGCGGCAGAAGCAGCCAGAGGCCTTCCCAATGACTTTGTATTAACGGCTCGTGCGGAGAACTTTCTCCACAATCGCCCCGACCTTGACGACACCATCAGGCGACTGCAAGCCTTTGAAAAGGCTGGCGCTGATGTCCTCTATGCGCCGGGCCTGTCCAAGATCGATGAAATCCGTGTGGTTTGTGCCTCGGTTTCCAGACCGGTCAATGTCGTGATGGGCCTACCCGGCGTAACCCTCTCGGCAAGGGAATTGGCAGACGCAGGCGTCAAGCGGATAAGCGTTGGCTCAGCCATCGCGCGGCTTGCCTATGGCGCGCTGTTGAAAGCTGGTCAGGAAATGGCTCAAACCGAAACCTTCGCTTTTGCAAAAGATGCTGCCGGTTTTGCAGAGATTGAAGCGTATTTCCGTCGCAATTGAGCTTGATTACGTCAAAATACCCATGGACTTGAAGAACAAGCTTCCACTAACATAAACCCCATTCCACACAGCAGAGTCGGCGTGACCTAAATCAGGACGCCAGGTCGACCATAACGAGGGACACAATGTTCAAGAAACTTACGCTTTCCGCCATCCTTTTCACCGCCTCCGCGCCGGCTTTCGCCCATCCCGGCCATGCCGATTTGTCGCCTTTGACACAGGGTCTGCTGCATCCATTCCTTGGCCTCGACCACATGCTGGTTATGCTGACTGTTGGAATTTGGGCGGCATTCCTCGGCGGCAAGGCGCGTTTCGCTGTTCCAGCCGCTTTCGTCATAACCATGATTGGCGGCTTTGCGTTGGCGCTTTCTGGCATCGCTCTTCCCTTTGTCGAACCCGCAATCCTTGGATCAATTGTCGTGCTCGGCTTGCTCGTAGCCATGGCGGTTCATACGCCGGTGGCCGGCTCTGCCGCCATTGTTGCAGTATTTGCCCTCTTTCATGGACACGCCCACGGCACAGAATTCATTGGCGTACACACGGCACAATTCGGCTTAGGGTTCATGATCTCTACGGCATTGCTTCACGGCTTCGGCATAGCGCTGGGAATGATTGCCGGTCGTTGGGAGCATTCTGCGAGGTTTCTGGGTGCTGGGGCCGCAGTTGCTGGCCTCGCCATGATTGTGAGTTAAGCGCCGATATTCACCAAATTAAGAAAGGCGGGCCCCACGGTCCGCCTTTTTTTTCATCCCCGCCCCCGATATGTGGCAACCCCCTGTTCAGGCAACCAGACCCCCTCGGGCGGCGCGCCGGTCTGCCAGAATACATCAATCGGAATTCCGCCCCGCGGATACCAGTAAGCGCCAATTCTGAGCCACTCGGGCTGCAAAAGGTCAACGAGCCGCTTGGCGATATAAATCGAACAATCCTCGTGAAACGCCCCGTGATTACGGAAAGAGAAGAGAAACAGCTTCAGCGATTTCGATTCTACCAGCCACTCACCAGGTATGTAATCAATCACGATATGGGCAAAATCCGGCTGCCCGGTCATCGGACAAAGGGAGGTAAATTCAGGCGCTGTGAAGCGCACCACATATTGCGTACCTGCATTGCCGTTTGGCACCTTCTCCAGAACTGCCTCTTCCGGTGTTTGCGGCGCCTCCGTATTGGCTCCAAGCTGTGTCAGCCCGGAAACATCAGTTGTAGACATAATTTCTCTCCGTTCAGATTTTTACGCGCCTGCCATGCGCCTTTTCACCTTCGGGTTCAACATGGATAGCAATGCTCGCGCCAGCAATAACAGCGTGTATTGCGTCTTCCATCCGGTCGCAAATGTCGTGTGCTTCCCCCACGGGCATCGTCTTCGGGACAACCATGTGAAAATCAACAAAGACCGCAGGCCCGGCACGGCGCGTCCGCAAATCATGAACACCAAGGGAACCATCCGCGTGAGCAGCAATCGCCTCCTTGATGGCCGTCTCTTCTTCTTCCGTCACAGCGCGGTCCATCAACCCGTCAAGAGAGTGCGAGATAACCCCCCACCCCTGAAATAAAATATTCGCCGCCACGATCAAAGCCAGTAACGGATCAAGGATCGCATAACCGGTGGCCAGCGCGAGAAGCAATCCCACCAAAACGCCAATCGAAGTAACGACATCGGACAGAATGTGTCTTCCATCCGCTGTCAGGGCAGGAGAAAAATGAGCCCTCCCGGCTCTGATCAAAAACCACGCCCAGATCCCGTTAATTCCGGCAGCAACCAGATTGACCGAAAGGCCCAGCGCAGGCGCATCCGGCATTTCCGGTGCGGTTATGTGACTGATGGCCTCATAGACGATCAGCATGGCGGCAATGACGATCATCACCCCTTCGACGACTGCTGAAATATATTCGGCCTTATGGTGACCGAACTGGTGGTCGCTATCCGCAGGCTTGTGCGAATAGCTGACGGCTGCAAAAGCGACAATGGCCGCAATGACGTTGACGATGGACTCGAGCGCATCAGACAAAAGGGCAACCGACCCGGTAACGTACCAAGCGAGCGCCTTTAGCGCCATGACGCCGAAGGCGAGCGGAATGCTCCAAAATGCCAGCCGCCGCACAATCGGCGAGACCTCTTCCATGCTCAACCGTCCCTATTCGCCTATACTTTCGCATCGGGATAGCTCCAGCATAGGCCAAGAGCAAGATGTGATAACCGATATGCACCGGAAGCTGGCGCAGACAAAACCTCAATGGCGCATATTTGGGAAATCATGTAATGCGGAATATGTCTATGAAGCGGACCAAAAGAACGGCATGAATCGAACACCCCTTGAAATGCCACCAATTGCGCAGGACGCTAGGCGGAATGTCTCCATAATAGGCGCCGGCTTTGTTGGATTGTGCACCGCCCTCTGGCTACAGCGGGCCGGACACCATGTCACCGTAATCGATCCTGCTCCGCCGCTTAAAGGCGTAGATTACCGAGAAGCCTGCTCCTACGGCAATGCCTGCACAATAGCGCCTCATGGCGTGGTGCCTATGGCTACACCTGGCATCATTTGGGATGTTCCGGGTATGTTGTTAAACCCTGACGGACCGCTTTCAATTCGCTGGCGTTACCTGCCGCAAATGATCCCATGGCTGTTGGCTTTTATGGCCGCAAGCCGCAAACACGAAGCCGAACGTATTGCAGGCGTGCTTGGAAAACTTCTGCACCAGGCGGACGCCGCATGGCGGCCACTCATGGAGCAGGCAGGCGCGACACATATGCGGCGCGAAAACGGTTGCCTATATCTCTTCAAGTCCGAAAACGAATACCGCGCTGCAGCCTATGGCAATGCCCTGCGAGAGAAGAACGGTGTGATAATAGATGAGCTGAGCCGGGCGGACGTGGCCGCACTGGAACCCAACCTCGCCCCGCTCTATGTTAAAGGCATTCTCTACCGGGACGCCTACACCATATCGAGCCCGCACGCCCTTGCCAGCGCTCTGGCGGAGGCGTTTGTGGCGGCCGGCGGCGTGTTTGTGCAACAGAAGGCTGAAACTCTCGAAATCGTTGAAAACGGTGTCAAAGTTTTCACAACCGCTGCTCCAATCCTCGCAGACCACTTGGTCGTTGCCGCAGGCGCGCACTCGAAAAGGTTCACGCGTCAAGCTGGAGACCGAGTCCCTCTCGACACCGAGCGCGGTTACCATGTCCTCTTTCCAGACAGCGGTGAGCTCCTATCCCGTCCCGTCTGCTACCCACATCACGGCTTTTACATGGTCCCCATGCAGGACGGCCTGCGCGCTGTCGGCACCGTGGAATTCGGCGGTCTCAAGGCTCCCCCCAATTCCAAACGCACCGCCATGATCAGCAGAACAACATCAAAGTTCCTGCCTGCACTTGGAAAGGCCGGCGATCAGTGGATGGGCTTTCGCCCCTCCATGCCCGATTCCCTGCCGGTGATCGGCCCATCTGCAAAAAAGCCGCGCATAACTTACGCCTTAGGCCATGGCCATCTGGGGCTCACTCTTTCCGCTGTCACCGGCTATCTGGTTGCGCAACAAATTTCAGGCCAGGATACATTCATAGACACAAGCGACCTGCGGCCCGGACGCTTTTAAGCCGTATCATCGTCTGGAAGAAATAATTCGGCCCAGCCGTTAGACCAATGGTTTAACGGAAGCAGAAGAGCCAGCAATTCCTCCCCCTTCGCCGTCAATTGATAACCATCGCTGCTATGTTCAACGAGCAACGCTTCTCTCAAATCTTTCAGCCTGGCGTTCAATACGGCGGGATTTGTATCCGCCGCTTTTTGCAACTCACGAAAATTGAGCGGCTCTTGTGACTGAGAGAGTTCCCACAGAGCGCGAAGTGTCGTCCTGCGACCCAACAGGTCGAGAATGGCCATTACGGGACGGCCGGTTTTGGAGCCCCGAACGGGGCTCCCTGGCAATGGGCTTGACATCGCTATAATTTCCATAGCATTTCTATTTGCTATGATAATTGTAGCAAATAGGAGGAACTAATGGCAACACGGATGAAGGAAGCCACACCGCCATTTCAACAGGAAGTCGAATCTGTGTTGAAACGCGTCATGCCGCCAAATGTTCCGCCGCTAAAGCTATTTACGACGCTTGCCCGAGACCCCCGCCTATTTGGAAAGTTCATGGCGTCAAGCCTTCTGGACAAGGGCAATCTATCGCTGCGAGAGCGTGAAATCGTTATCCTACGGGTCACAGCCCTTTGTGGCAGCGAATATGAGTGGGGCATTCACGTTGCTTTTTTTGCCAAACAAGCCAACCTCAGCGAGGCAGAAATTGCGTCAACCGTCGCCGACCCACAATCAAACGATACATGGAGCCCTTCGGAGCTCGCACTCCTTGCAGCCTGTGAAGAACTCCACAACAGCTCGTCAATCGAAGACAAGACCTGGCAAGAGCTGAAAAGCCACTTGTCCGAGGAGGCCATCCTCGAGGTGTTGATGCTCGCAGGCACGTACAAGACAGTCAGCTATCTGACAAACGGCCTCCAGCTGGAACCGGAACCCTTCGCGGCACGATTCCCGAACAGCAACACCCAATAGGGTGCCCCGGCAACAACGGCGCACCCTGAATCACATTGGCAACACCAGCCTTTAAAGGCTTGTTCTATTTCAGGCCGCCTTCACCTTTGCCCGCTTGGCCAGATGCGCCACAACATTCTCGATCATGCGCATCCCCGCATCCTGCCCCAGCGTCATAATTGACTCGGGGTGGAACTGAACCGCCGCAACAGGCTCGCTGGAATGCTCGATACCCATGATGGTTCCGTCCTCACTTTCCGCCGTAATCATGAAATTGGGATCAAGCGTGGAGGGATCAGCAAAGATCGAATGGTAGCGGCCAACGGTAATGTCTTTCGAGAGGCCCGAGAAAACAGTTCCCGGCTCCAGAACCCTAATGCGCGAAGGTTTGCCATGCATGGGAATTGCAAGCTGACGGAGCTCTCCGCCATAGGCTTCCGCCAGAGCTTGCAGCCCGAGGCAAACACCAAAAATCGGCAGCTCGCGGGCGCGGGCCTTCTTGATTGTCGCCTTGGTGTCGAAGTCCTCCGGTGAGCCCGGGCCAGGCGACAGAACAACAAGGTCCGGGCTTACCCGGTCAAACACCTCTTCCGCCACCGGCGAGCGAACCGTGGTGACCGTTGCCCCCGTCTGCCGGAAATAATTCGCGAGCGTGTGCACGAAGGAATCTTCGTGGTCTACCAGCAGAATTTTGACACCTGTGCCAACCTTGGCAACATCACGGACGGTTTTGGATGCATTGCCGGACCCGGCGTCGCGGATAGCTGCAATCATGGCTGAAGCCTTCAATTCTGTTTCTGCTTCTTCTTCTTCGGGATTGGAATCGTTGAGCAGCGTTGCCCCGGCCCTCACTTCCGCAATCCCGTTTTTGATACGCACCGTACGCAGTGTCAGGCCGGTATTCATGTCACCGTTAAAACCGACCATGCCAATAGCGCCGCCATACCAGGCCCGAGGGCTCTTTTCGTGATTTTCAATAAAGCGCATGGCCCACAACTTGGGCGCGCCCGTTACCGTCACGGCCCATGCATGCGACAGGAAACCGTCAAATGCGTCCATGCCTTCACGCAAACGCCCTTCGATATGATCAACGGTGTGGATCAAGCGAGAATACATCTCAATCTGCCTGCGGCCAATAACCTTGACCGAACCCGGCTCGCAAACACGGGACTTATCGTTGCGATCAACGTCAGAGCACATAGTCAGCTCGGACTCATCCTTTTTCGAGTTCAACAGCTTGAGGATCTGTTCACTATCGGCAGTTGCGTCGTCGCCACGTTTGATCGTCCCGGAGATCGGGCAGGTCTCAATCCGACGCCCGGTCACCCGGACAAACATTTCGGGTGAAGCTCCGATCAGGTATTCCTGATTTCCCAGGTTGATAAAAAATGAATATGGCGAGGGATTGATGTCCTTCAGGCGGCGAGAAATCTGTGAAGGCTTGCTTTCGCAGCGCTCCATGAATTTTTGCCCCGGCACAACCTCAAACAGATCCCCTTTGCGGAAGCTTTCCTTTGCCTTGACGACAAGCTTTGCATATTCGCCCGGATGATGATCACTGCGCGGCGGGATCGCATCGGTCGGCCTAAAGGGCTCTGCCGGTATATCGCCAGCCCTCCCCTTTGTTGTCCTTCCGTCCTTTTCGAAGTCATAGCGGTCAACCCAGGCGCGCGCCGAATAGTTGTCAACCACAAGAACCTCGTCCGGCAGAAACAACACCATGTCGCGCTGGTCATCCGGACGTTCAAGCTTCAATTTGATCGCATCAAACTGGAAAGCCAGGTCATAGCCAAACGCGCCGTAAAGCCCAATGCCGGAATCTTCCTTGGAATGAAAGAGATCCGTAATGGCGCGAATGGCAGTAAAAACAGTCGGCATCTTCGACCGTTCTTCTTCCGTGAATGCGCGATCCGGTTCGTTGACAGAAAGATCCAGCCGTCGCGCTGACTTTTCACCGAGCGTCAGTTCGGGAACACGAGCAAGCGCCTCGGCGATAAGGTCGACAATCACCTCTCCACGTTCATTATAAGCCTCAATCCAGACATTGCGCCCAAAAGAGGAAATTCCGACCGGCGGATCGACAATCGCAGTATCCCAACGGGTGTAACGACCGGGATATTCATAGTTGGAAGAAAGAGCTGCACCCCGTCGCTCATCCAGCATGTCAATGTAGCTGGACAGCGCGTTGTCGTAATCCACCTCCCGGCGCTGCCGTGTTACCGTCACCCCGCCCTTGGTTTCATATGCCTCGGAGCCGTCGTCCAAAACCCGCGTACTCATTTTTTTCCTCTTTCTGTCAGGCCCCTTCAATCAGGAGCCTAAACACGAAAAAAGCCGCCTGATTTTCTCGGGGCGGCTTCAAGCATTTCGCTTCACATGACTGGTCACGGCCGCATTAGCGAGCCCACCACCAGTTACCAATGTTCAGCGTCTTTGTCATGGTCCGGATTGTTAGCGCGGCTTTTGGCAAATCGCAAGCGTCTGTAGAAAAAAATAAAAATGGTAAACATCCGATTAAGAAGCCTACCCAAGGTTTAGCGTTCAGGATTTATACAATAGGTAACATTTGAAGGAGAATATCGCCTGAATTTCAACCTGAACCTGAAATTCGCAACATTTAGAGGCGAAGAAATGAAGATTACGATTTCTCGAAGCCTGGTGGTTTTCGGCCTGCTCGTTGGCGCTGCTTTCGGCATAGCGGTGGCCCTGCTGTCCAACACGCTTGAACACGTCAAGATTGAAGGCAAGAAGTATAACCAGATCGTCGCCGGCAAGGATTTGATTGCCGATATCTTGCCGCCGCCGATGTTTGTCATCGAAGCTTATTCATTGGCGACCGAAAGCATGGTCCATACAGATCTTGCAAAAGCCAATGTCGAGAAAATTGGCGCGCTTCAAGCGTCCTTCAATGACCGCCTTGACTACTGGCGCCAGTCTGCAGTTCTACCTGATGACGTGAAGAAGACGCTTCTTGGTGATGTTGCAGTCGCCAGCGATGCGTTCTGGAAAGAATTGAATGGATCACTCGTTCCCGCTCTTCGTGATGGAGATGAGGCCAAAGCCCAGGCCGCCGCCGACAAACTGCGAGACCTCTACACCGCACAAAAGGCGGCGGTTGAAACGCTTGTCACGAAATCAGAGAGTTTTCTGGCAGCAAGCGAGCAGGACGCCCATAACTACACACAGTTTAACTCACTTCTCTCCTATACAGCGACCGCAATTGCGTTTGTTGCCTTGATTGGCGGCTTGATCGTCTTCCGTGGCCGTGCAATTGCCCCGCTCGGCAACATGGCCAGCTACATGGATAAGCTAGCCGAGGGAGATTATGAAACCGACGTCCCTTACATCAGCCGCCAGGATGAAGTAGGCAATATGGCCCAGGCAGTTGCAGTCTTCCGCCAGGCAGGTATCGACAAGATTGCCCTAGAGGCCGAAAACGCCAAGCAGGCGCAGGCTCGCGAAGCCGAGCGGACGGAGCGCGCTGAAGAAACCCGCAAACGCTCCGCTGACCTGCAAAAAGTCATCGACGATCTGGGCGCCGGGCTGGAACGGCTTTCAAACTTCAATATCCGCTTCACGCTGGATGACCCCTTCCAGGAAGAATTTGAAACCCTCCGTCACGACTTCAACAAATCCTTGGCAGCATTCCAGGAAACAATGCAACGCGTTCTGGACAAGTCCAATGAGATTTCCGCAAGCTCCGACGCCCTTCGCCAATCGTCCGATCAACTGGCTCAAAGAACAGAACAGCAGGCAGCAGCTCTGGAAGAAACCGCCGCAGCTCTGGAAGAAATTACGACCAATGTCAGAAATTCAACGGAGCGCACCAGCGCAACGCGTGGCCGCACCAATGATGCGCGGCAAAACGTTGTTAAATCCGCTGAAGTGGTCAAAGATGCCGTCGACGCCATGGGCCGGATAGAAGAAGCTTCCGGGCAAATCGGCAAAATTACCGGCGTCATCGACGAAATCGCATTCCAGACAAACCTTCTGGCGCTTAATGCCGGAGTTGAAGCCGCCCGCGCAGGCGATGCTGGAAAGGGCTTTGCAGTTGTCGCCCAGGAAGTCCGCGAACTGGCACAGCGCTCAGCGGCGGCGGCAAAAGAAATTTCCGAATTGATCCAGCGCTCCAACAGCGAAGTTGGAAACGGGGTAGAGCTCGTCAAGCGAACCGGCGAGGCCTTGCAGGAAATAGAGGAGCACATCACCGCAATAGCCGGAGACATGGATGCGATCGCAATTTCAGCCGAAGAACAGTCAACCGGCTTGGCGGAAGTCAACCACGCCGTCACTGAGATGGATCAGATCACCCAGCACAATGCGGCAATGGTGGAAGAGACAACGGCGGCGACCCATAGCCTTTCAGGTGAAGTCGGTGATTTGGTCAAACTGGTTGGGCAGTTTGTCTTCAACCGCCGCTCGCACGTACGCGACACCCCCGAAGAAAAAGCAAAAACACTGGCCCTTCACGGGCACCTAGGCAGCGACGATCACGGTTCCTCCCGGGAAGTTGCGTAAATAAAATTAGGGCCGTCTCCTGCAGGAGCCGGGCACTCAACGGGCCGCTATCCCTCAGCGGCCCGTTTCTTTTGAAAACACTCTACAAAAGCCATCCCGCCTGTTCTTCGCTTAGCGACCACACTCTTGGTCATATTGGACGGCATCGCCTTTCCAGGAAATGCGCGGTCAAAGCGAGCTTCAAAACATAAATGCAAGATTAAATGCCGGGCCTTGAACGTCGAATGTCAATGTCCACATAGAGTTATACCAATGACCATTGGTAAGAACGCATATGACCGGATGGCCGTTTCCGTGCCATCGCAAGGGTGCTTATCAATGGTCATTGGTATTACGTGAATTAGGCGATAGAAAAGCTTGTCTCCAGCCACCTATCCGCTAATCTCACGCCAGACCGACAACCGCAGGAACCAAATCATGGCATCGCTGAAATCAATTGACGCAGAAATCGAAAAGACACGCAACGTTGTCAATGAAATGCAAGACAAGCTGGCTCAATCCGGTCAGGTGCTCGATCAGTTTTCCAAAGCAGACACCAAAATTGGCGATGCAAATTTCGACATTGAAAACGCGCGTATCCAGGACGTGCTCAAACAGCAGAAGGTGATTGAAGCAAATATCGCCGACCTGATTATCGGGCTGGAAGATGCGACGAACGTTTTTGGCTCAGAATTCGAAAGCATGAAATCTTTCTCCGGTTACGAGAAATTCATCGGTATTTTCTCAAAACAGCGGGCCCAGAGAATGCGCACTGACCGAGTTCGCAACATGTCACTGGCGGGCAACCTGCAGGAACTCCTCACAAAATCCGATACGATTGTTGGCATCCTGCGTGAACAAAAAAGCGTTCTGGAAGAAAGATACGGCAATTCGGAAACCAGCCTGAAGGAGGTCATCGAGCGCCGCAAGAACACGTTGGATGAACTTGAAGCCACACAGAAGCGCATTGAGGAACTGAACCCGCTCCTCTTGGATATTGAAGATCGGATAGCAGCGTCCACCGACCAGCAGACACGTGCTGGCCTGGAAAGCGAGCGCTCCCAGATGGCAACCGAATACAATCAAAAACAGGCTAAGGAACAGGAGCTTCTGGCGGAAAGTCAGACTCTGGAACGCTACACCTCCATGTTCCAGACCTTTGTTGACTCCCTGAACAATCAGATTGCCGCGCAAAATACACTGATCAACAAACTGACGATTGATACGGAACAACGTATTGTTCTCTACAAGGCGCTGGAAGATTCATTGAAGACCGCCGCGCAGCAAGACGTCGCACACCGCATAAACACGCTGGGCAGCCAGGTTGATACCGCTGCAGAAGAAACCATGGCGGGCATCGGCGCTGCAGCACAGAGCCATATTGGTGACCTTTTGGAAATGCACGAGAAAAACATGATCTCCACACAGGATATCCAGCGGCGTAAAAAATTGGCCGACGACGCATTTGCGCGGCGGTTCAAGGAAGTCATGGATAAACACAACGCCGCCAATTATGTGCAGCAGTAGTTGTCGATGATCTGAAGCCGCGCAATCTTAAATCTGAGGGGAAAATCCTATGGCTGAAATCAAGAGACCTGCCGCTATGGGCCGTTTCGTGAGGGTCGTCCTGCCGGGCGCGTTGATTGCCCTCGTCGCCGTATCCGTACTCGGCGGCAGTTTCTACACAATCGACCAGGGTGAACGCGGCGTCATTTTGCGCACCGGCGCTATTGTCGGAACAGCGGACCCGGGTCTTGGCTTCAAACTTCCCTTCATCGACAAGGTCGTGAAGATTTCGATCCAAAGCCGAGCGCAAATTTATGAACACGTAAACACTTACTCGCGTGATCAGCAGCCCGCCGAAATTACGCTCTCGGTCAATTATCGCCTGCCCCCCGATCAGGTTTCCAGGATCTATGAAGACTATGGCAGCGAGGAAGGCCTCGTTCTCCGCCTGATAGACCGGCGCGTTTATGAGCAGGTGAAAAACGTATTCGGCCAATTCAATGCAGTCACGGCAATCCAAGAGCGCGCGCGCTTGAACGCCGAGACCCAGGAAGCCATCCGGAAATCCGTTCTGGGCCCTGTCATCATCGACGCCGTGCAGATTGAAAATATCGATTTCTCCGACGCCTATGAACAGTCCATCGAAAACAGAATGCTGGCCGAAGTGGAAGTGCAGAAACTGCGTCAAAACGCAGAACGGGAAAAGGTGCAAGCGGAAATCACGGTCACACAAGCCAACGCGAAGGCTGCGGCAATCAAGGCAGAAGCCGAGGCCAATGCAGCAGCGACGCGCCTTGCGGGTGATGCCGAGGCTGATGCTATCCGCGCGAAAGGCGCTGCGCTTCGCGACAATCCCGAGCTTATAAACCTGACGGCTGCAGAACGCTGGAACGGCCAACTGCCCTCTACCATGGTGCCGGGCAGCGCTGTACCCTTTATCGGTGTTAAATAAGGCATAACAACTGCCAGACAGAATATTGAGATGAATGACGCCTCACCAACCGCAGCGCACTATTTCCAATCCATGGAGGCGGCCCTAGACGGCTTGCAACGCTTTTTGTCGATGGACACGGAGGTCAATCGTGCTAGCCGCATCATGGGTCCCTACATCGACCGGCTGGCAACATCTTTTTCCTGTTGGCGCAATCGGCTCGGCTTTATGGAACAATTCCGCATTTCGCGGGCAGAAAGTGGCTTTCCGGTCTACCAGAATGTTTTGGAACTCGAGAAAGATAGAAAGACCGCCGACGAACGGCTATCAGCCATTCCCGACGCTGATGTTTTGCGCGAGGAGATGGCGGATTTCATATTGCGGCAGAAGGCGTTTCCCATCGATCTGCAAGCACGCATGGCGGAACGGCTTTATCTGCAGGAGATAGGCAAGGGCGAATTATTTTCTCCCTTCATACTGCCAGAAACGGTCCATGTCAGTGTGAACCCCAAAACACAGCGCCCTGCCTACGGTGTGACCTGGGCCGCTTTTGACGGATCGAAGATGCTGCCAGTCTTATACTCGCTGGTCACTGAAGACTCTTCGGCAAAAATCGCCCAACTCTTGGTGACAAAAAATGGCGCACTGAATGACGAGGTGGAAATCCCCCTCCCTGTCGGCGGTCTTTTGAACCCTGAGCTTGCCAAAAGGTTTGACGAATTCGCGGAAAGCAACAGCGCCTATTCGCTGACACCGATTACAATTGCAAAGAATCTTGATCAGGATTTCGCAGATCTGCACCCCAAACGGCTGCAACGCGCGGTCCTCGGCCCCTTCTATTCGGCAGGGATTACCGAAAACAATGCCCGCGTGAACGAAATTCTTTCTAAAGTGCGCAAACCGCAGAACGCCTGGATTTTGACATGGACCGTTCAGGAGGTGTTTTCCAAAAACGAAAAACCGGCGAAAAATGGCTGGTTCTCATCGTTTCCGGCGGAAGAAGAGTTCCACATTAACACCGATGATCTGGAGGCAACCCGGCAAGGGGTAAGCCTCTACGAGAAACATGCCCTGGTGCCCCATGATGCCTATCAGGCGCTCTACGCCGAAGGCGAAGCAGACAAGGTGTTTGCAGGCTACAAAGTTCACGTGATCTCCGGCCACAATATCGTCAGCCAGGTGTGAGGAAGAATAATGTCATTGAACGCAGGCCTCACAACGATCCATGAAGACGACATAGCCAAGCATCAATCGATCGCGCAATCGCTGGTGACGCGCATGGTGATGATCGAAACCGATGAACCCGGATCCAAAACGGCGCTGGCTGGAACGGGTCGCCGCTTCGTTTCCACTGTCTCGTCGGCTCCTGCCCGGCGCACTCGGGAAGTGGAGCTGACCCGGACTATCCAGGCTGTCCCACCCGGCGACCCGCTCATGACAATCGCCCAGCATACCGTGCTTTTCCGCGCGCGCCGCGGATTACAAATTGCGCTCGCAATTGCGGATGTTTTTGCGGAACAGACAGACCTGGAGACATTGAAAAGCCGCAACGCCTCAGCCCCGCTTTCCGGCGATGACGCGACGCGTTTCAAATCGCTTTTGGCCGCCTCGGCCTATATCGCCGCTTTTACCCTCTCTGCCTACCTCGGAGCAAAAATCGACGGCGAGACCGAACCCGTCAACGATACGCATGAGCCTGATTTCACCTTTGAAACACCGCAGGACGCGCTGAAATCCATTATATCCGGGCTGGACAAGGCGATTGCCGGATCACCGGATGATATTGCACTGACAGCGCGCACGAAGGCGTTTGCTCGAGAAGCCCTTGAGGGCCTGATCGCACGCAAGGCGCGCTTCAGCGGACTTGCCAGCTTTGAAAACATCCATATCCGGATTGATCAGGATGATTTCGACCTCAACGGTTTTGATGTCGCGCCCGGCACGAAGCGCAAACCGCTGGTTATGAACTTCAAGAAGCCGAATGAAATCATCGGCAACCATATTGCCAAATATCAGGCGTTGAAGCTTGCCAAAATGCTGATGGCCTACGACTTCGATCGGCAGATGAACCCCTTTGTCGAACTCGGCGGCTTCCTTTTCACCTTCATCGGCGACGGCAATCCGGGCACAGGAAAAACAATCCTGATCCAGATGATTGCGGGCTTATTGAACGACTATTGCCAGGTTGCGGGCTACGCCTTCCACTACGAGAATTTTGGCGTCGACCAGATTTCGTCTTATCAGGGCAAATCCGGCCAAAACTGCAAGGAATTCATCACCAATGTCATGAGCCCTCGGGCAATTGGCTTTGGCACGGTTGACGACATCGACCAGGTTGCCGCCAAACGCTCCGATGATCGGGCGTCTGCCGGACAGCAGGAAGTGACGGCTGTGCTAATGGAAAGCTTTGCGGGCGCGTCTACGGTAATTCGCGGCAATTGCTCCTTCGGCATGTTCTCCAACTATCCGGAAAATGTCGACGACGCACTTCGCCAGCGCGCCGGCGCGCGGTGGCTGGTCGATGGCCCACAAACCCGGGATGACTATATCGACATATTCGCCCTTCTGGCAGGCAAGAACCATTCGATCCCGCTTGGCAACCACGATCTCTACGCCGGGCAGCAAATTCAGAAAGCCGTATCCGAAGCCTATTCCAGCTACTCCCGCCCTCAGGAGGAGGGCCTTCTCGCTGTGTGGGAAGCCTTCGAGAAGGAAAACGGTTCGGTAAAAACACTGGCTGACATCGGTGCCTATCTCTACCAGATCAAGCAGGCAGAGCCACGTTTCACCGGGCGCGCCATCAAAAACATCACCGATGCAATCAAGATGCGCACCATGGATGTGGAACTGCCAGATGCATGGTTCGAAACGCCCGAAGCCTTCATGCATAAGGCCTACGACGAGAAAAAGGCGATGATTGAGGAGCTACGCGGTCCTATCACCATCGACGTCGTTCTGCAGGAAATCAACCGCTATGCTGACAGCGAATTCCGCTACACGGACAAGTCCGATGACGCGGCGGTCAATGATATCATCCGTCGCGAACGGCAGCGCGAAAAGGCAATCGGTGAAATTGAAGCCATGAAACGGGACGGGAGGTGGCAAGCGTGAACCGCCTCCTCGAAGCTGAGCTGATTTACGGCCGATTGCTTGAAATCTCCGAACCTCATCTCGTCGAGCGCTACAACAAGGCGATGAAGGGTTTTGGCCTACCCGAAACGAAGCTGGAAAGCTTCGAAATCGACATGACCGGTTTCTCGCCTCAAGTTGCAGAAGAGCTTGACGACAAGGACTATCTTGACCCGCTGAAGGTAAACCGCCGCTTCATCATCATGACGCCGGATCAGGAAAATCTGCCCGTCGTTCATACGAGCTTTTCCAACACCGCCGGGCTGATGCATGAATTTTACGAAGCCAATGCACGAGTAATCAGTGCCGTCACCATCCGCGACGCATTATACGGGGAAATCGAGGATACCGTCGCCAAGGTCGAAACGCTGGAAGATCTGCTCAAGATCAACGAAGTTTCATTCCGCGTCCTCTCGGCTGAGGATTTGCTCAATCAGGCGGCGGAATTGCGTAACCTTGTGGATCGCTTGAAATCCGTGCCGGACGCCTGGCGCGACGATGCCATGTTGAACCGTATGGTGGAACTGGCAAAAAGAACCGGTGACATTCGCGAAAACAAGCTGGTGCCTGATCAGCTCGTCTTCCGGCATGAAAGTTATTGGGCCAACCATTTTGGCGGGGTCTATATCTTTCACGAGGACAGGGAAACAACAGTTATATGCGATAAAAATGCACCCGGTTTTCGCCGCTCCCGCCCCTGGCAAGTAAGTTACATCCCGATAGACGACCACAGGCGAATTTTCGATTTTCTGATCAAATCCGGGCGTATCGAATTACCCCGAGGTTCCTGGGCGGCGGCAACCGGCTTGTTGCAACACCGCGCCAACATGACTTTGGAAGGGCTCATTCGCGAAACCGTGCCCGACGCCGACTTTAACACGATTGACCCCATCTGGCGGCAAACATGGTTGTCACGCCATGCAGGACTGGTTGCCGAAGAAGGCTCCTATCCTTTCCTTCAAGACCTGAGCCGCAAGCTTGCGCAGACGGGTCAGGCCAATATCAACGACATTCCGCATAAATGGCGTTTCCTGGCCGTGCGCGCAAAACCCGATCATCCCGACTTCTGGCTCACCGGACGCCTGATCGCCCAGTTGACGCCGCGTGATTATGTCTCCCGCTTTGTTTTCGACAAGCAGGGCTTTTACGATAACTATGATAACTACGGCGAAAAGTTTCGGGAACATGTTGTCTCAACGCTCTCGGAGACATATCTGAAAGACAAGAAAACATTCCGCCAGCGGCTTTATGGAATTGGAGGCCCGACCACCCATGCTTGATCCCATCATCATGTTTTTTGAGGGCCTTTTCTTACGAATCGGCAGAGCGTTTGGAATTCTGGCCAGCTCGATTGCGTGGCCCTTCGTAACCCTGACGCGATGGTATCGCCGCCGTAACTGGATCATCAAAGGCCCAATTGCGCTCGTGTTACTTGGGTTGATTGCGCTGTACGGATACTTTGTTGTGCAGGCTGAGAGCTGGACAAATTTCGATACCGCCTATCCAGACAAATATGAGTTTTCCAAACGGACCGTATCAGCCGGCGAAAAGCTTTCGGGCGACGCCTCGGGTAAACAGTGCGAAAATTCAGGCATTGTGGCCGTCACGGCTGATTTGATCGACTTCAACGTCAATCAGAACACGTGGATATCCTCGATGATTGCTTACAAGTCGGGACTGTTCGGTATCGATTGGGATCATACGCCTTTCCTTGACAACAAGGCGGCGTTTCAGCGGGGCGTCAACCAGGCCATCCGCCGAACCTCGGTAGAGCTGGTGGATACCCTCGGTCGCGTTCGTGGCACATCGGCCATCAACCAGAACCTGCAGGATGCTCGCGGCAATATGCAGTTTGACGAATATACTTGGTATTTCGGGTTGAGCCCATTTGGCCCCAAAACGCCGACCCCGAGCTTTTATCGATCGGCGATGAAAGACCTGCGCATTTTCAATACATCGCTCGAAAATTGCGAAGCCGTATTTGACGGCCGCGCAGACAACCTACTGAGTTTTCTAGATCGTATTGCCAACGATATTGGCTCGACCTCCGACATCATCAGGGAGCGCTCGGAAAACTATAATTCTGGCTGGTTCGATGCTCGTGCGGATGACCGCTTCTGGTTTTCTTTCGGCCAGCTCTATGCCTACTATGGCATATTGAAGGCCGCGCGGGCCGACTTTTCAAACGTCGTGCGGGAGCGCAATCTGGGCTCTCTTTGGGATCGGTTGGACAATCAGTTTCAGGCAGCGCTCAGAATTCAGCCCGCCATCATATCCAACGGCAGCGAAGATGGCTGGATCATGCCAACACACTTGGCAACCGAAGGCTTCTACATCTTGCGAGTGCGCGCAAACATAACTGAAATTCGTGATGTCTTGAATCGCTAAAGCGGGGCGCGTCATGAAGTTTCTGGGGAGCACCCGCTGACGCCTTCTCGTGCTGCATATGCGTGATCATTTAACTGAGGTCAGTTGAAAGCCAGATGCCAGGCAAAAACTGCCGAAACTCACTGGCTCATTCTTTTGACCTCAGTGGTCTTGTCAGGAATGCTCGTCATTGACCTTATCCGGAAAAAACGGATAGGGGCCGGGATAACGGCCCACCGGCACGTGTTCCGTAACAATCCCGCATGATTTTCCGCCGGCAGGAAAGCTGTGCAGCAAGAAGCCGCCAGGCTCCAGCATCAATTCGGACGGGCCATCGGGACGGTGGTCGAGCGCCACCGCGTGCGAAGGGGACGGGGCGATGAAGACCGAACACCCTTCGCGGACGGTTGCAATCATCCGGTGAACGTGACCGCAGGATAGAGTAATTTGACGACGATAACTCGCGAGGATAGCAAAAAGGGAGTCGGCATTTGTCAGCCCCTGACGATCCATATGGCCAATGCCGCTGTCAACGGGAGGGTGATGCATGACGATGAGCGTCGGCCTCTCATCGGTATTTTTCAACGTAGCTTGCAGCCATACCAGCGTTTCGTCGGTTAGTATGCCATGAGCTTCTCCCTCAACCAGCGTGTCCAGCCCGATAACGTGCATGCCTTCAAAGGCCAGATGCCAATTGATTGGTCCGCTTGCAGGCATTGACTGCAAATCGCTAAATGCCTTTCGCATCGGCTCGCGGCTATCGTGGTTACCAGGCACAACGGCAAGCGGGATGTCCAGCGGAGCCAGTATCTCGCGAAATAGCGAATATTCCTCAGGTTTTCCGAAATCCGTCAGATCGCCCGAGACGATAATGCCATCCACAGGGCCAACCAGCGGCAACAAATCCCTGATTGTCCAGACAGCGCGCGCAAGAGCTGCGGCAGTATCTACGACGCCATAGGCGCGCTCGCCGTGCCCGACAATATGAGTATCGGAGAGTTGAATGAGTCTGGTCATTATGTGCCTGTTCAATGTTCAGGAAGCAGCAGGATATCTTCGCTGCGGATTGAAATACCGGTCTTGCCACCTGAGGCAGGAAGGCGATCGGGAGGAATATGGGCCTGCAAGGGGCGCTCGCAAGCGCCGGTGATCGTTGCCAGATAATGCGTCCCCTGAAAGATCAGGCTCGCAACTGTGCCGACAAGGGTCGCGTCACTCTCCGGCACCAGACGGATATGCTCAGGGCGAACGAAGGCGCACTCCCCACCCCCTACCCTGCGTGACAGCGTCAGACGCCCGCCAGGAAGGTGCAACTGATTGCTCTCCATGCCCGCTGATAGCCGGTTGGCACCCCCAAGGAACTCCGCGACGAAGCCCGTCGATGGGCTTCGATAGAGTGCTTCGGGCCGCCCGATCTGCAAAACCTGGCCATGCTTCATGACACATATGCGGTCGGCAATCGCCATGGCCTCGGCCTGGTCATGGGTAACGAATATCGCCGTAATGGCGAACTGTCGCAAAAGGATAGCCAGCTCTGTGCGCAATTGGTCGCGCAACGCTGCATCCAGAGCCGAAAGCGGCTCATCGAGAAGCAGAACGCGCGGCTGCGGAGCGATCGCCCGGGCCAGCGCCACCCGCTGACGCTGGCCGCCGGACAATTGCGAAATCGCCCGATCGGCATAAGGTCCAAGCTGACAGAGGTCGATGATCCGGCTGATCCGCTCATTCGCCTGTTCTTTTGGGACGCGCCGGATTTTCAGCCCGTAGCCGATGTTTTCACGAACAGACATATTGGGAAAAAGCGCGTAGGACTGGAAGACCATACCGACATTGCGCTTTTCGATAGGAACGCCGGTGACGTCATCCTCGTCGAAAATCACACGCCCGCCAGCGTCGGCGGTTTCCAGTCCTGCAATGATGCGTAGCATGGTTGTCTTACCGCAGCCGGAGGGGCCGAGAAGCGCTAAAATTTCTCCCGGATTGATGCCGATAGAGGTCGGTTCAAGCGCCAGATTGCCGCCGGGGAAAGTCTTGCCGCAGGATTGAAGTTCTATTCCAGTCGCTTGTCTCATGGTGATTTTGCAATTCGCTGCGTGCGCTGACTGGCCCATTGCAGGAGCCCGAGGAGCGGCACGATCATGATGAAGAAGATGAGGGTGTAGGCGGAGGCAATTTCCAGCCGCATGGACGCGTAGCTGTCGGCAAGCCCGACAGGCAAGGTTTTCAGGAAAGGCGTGTGCAGCATCCAGGTCAGGTTGAACTCCCCGATCGACAGTGTGACCACTGTCAGCGCGCCAGCGAGAATACCCGGCATGGCGTTTGGAACCGCAATGTCGACGAAGCGACGCCACTGGCCAGCGCCAAGCGATGCGGCCCCCTCCTCCAGCGTCCTGAGATCGATGACCGAAAGCACTGCCATGACTGATCGGATCATGAAGGGCAGCGTGTAGAGGACATGTCCAACAAGGATAAACAGCCAGGAAGCCCTGAAACCGCGGAAGGAGCCGTAGAGCTGAAGCAATGCCAACGCGATTGCCAGGCCCGGCACGGCCAGCGGAAGTGACACAAACTCCTCAATCAGGCGCCCCCCGATGCCACGCCAACGGACAAGAGCATAGCCGGCTGGCACACCAATGATGAGTGTAGCGGCAAGGCAGGCGATGGCAATGCCGATCGAAAGCCAGATACTCTGCGCATAAAGCTGCCAGACTTTGTCAAGCCATTCCAAGGTGAAACCCGAGGCAATTCCGCGGAAGAAATCAACCGTCACGCCGGCAAGAATGGATTGCAGCACCGGCACCAGCATGAAGGCGCAGGTCAGAAGGGTCAAAGCCAGTGACAGGAGAAAGAGCAACCGTCTCATCTTCAAGCTCCTTAACCCGCCGCAGCGACCGGACCGCGGGTGAACAGCCGGGCGGTCAGAAGCAACGACCAGGTGACCGCCGCCAGCAGTATCGAGAGCGCCGCAGCCATGGCGATATTGGCCGACAGGGTGAATTCCGTGTAGATCGTCATTGGCAGGACATCGATATCTGTCGCCAAAGTAAATGCCGTGCCGAAGGCGCCCATCGAGGTCGCAAAGGCGACTGCCCCGGATGCAATAAGCGCTGGCGAAAGCCCGGGCAGAACGACATCAATGGCAACCCTGAGCGGCGAGGCACCGAGCGAACGAGCGGCATCCTCCAAGTCCCGATCTAGCTTTTCAGCAGCCGCCATGACGGTGAGAAGAACGCGCGGGATGGAAAAATAAAGATAACCGAGAAACAGACCGAAGCTCGAATAGGCAAACACAGTTCGAACGCCAAAGAGCTCCTTTGAAAGGTCATTGACCAACCCTTGGCGACCACCAAGAAGAATGATCAGGAAACCGACGACGACGCCTGGGAAAGCAAGCGGCAGGGTCAGCGTGGAGATGAGAAAACTGCGCCCGGGAAAATCATGGCGCGCAAGAAAGAGGCCTGCGATCGTTGAAATAAGCAACGCGGCAGCCGTGACTGCAGCCGAGATCAGAACCGTATTCAACAGTGTCTGCAGATAGCGCGGATGCGTGAGGATGGTCGCGTAGACCGACCAGCCGTACTCCCCACCGACTGAAGCGACAAACAGACGGAAAAGCGGCAGCGCCAGAAAGGCGAGGCTGAATGCGGCAAGCGGCAGAAGCCAGACAAAAAGGGACTTGTTATTACGCATAAGAATAAGCCGGCTTTGAAGAGGGGCCGCCGGATCGCGTCCCCTCCTCATCGGATTGATGGGTTATTTGACCTCGGAAAGGTAGCGTTCGCCGAATGCCTTCTGGACAGATTCCATCTTGGCATAGTCCTCGGGCTTCGCGCGGGCATATTCGCTGTCAGGAAGGAATCGGCTCTTGATCTCTTCCGGCAGCGCCACGGGGCGTGCGGGTTTCAGATAGGCATTGGCCCAGATCGCCTGACCTTCATCGGACATGATGAAGTCGAGTGCCTGCTTACCGAGTTCTGCGTGTGGCGCATTGGCGACAAGGCTCATTACATAGGGCACGGCAACCGTGCCTTCGCATGGAATGACGAATTCGAAATCGCCGTTCTCCGTATATTTGGCGCGATAAGCGTTGAAATCATAGTCAAACAGGATCGGAATTTCGCCGGAAACAACGCGGGCGTAGGACGTTTGCTTCGGCACGATAGCGTCGTTGGCTTTCAATTTCGTGAAATAGTCGATTGCTGGCGTGAAGTCGTCCAGCGAGCCACCAAGCGCACGGTTAACGGCCACGGCGCCCGCGTAGCCAACAAAAGCGCTGGAAGGATCAAGATAGCCGACCATACCGCTATATTCCGGCTTCAGGAGATCCGACCAACACGCGGGAACCGGCGCGCCACCGAGCGCCGCCTTGTTGACGAACAGGCCGAGTGTTCCGTAGTGGACCGTAAACCAGCGGCCTGCCGGGTCTTTCAAGCCTTCCGGAATTTCATCGAACCCCTCAGGTTTGTACGCATCAGCGACGCCTTCATTGGCCGCCTTGATTCCGAAGGTCACGCCGTAATAGGCGATGTCGGCAACAGGAGAAGCCTTCTCCGCCAGAAGCTGCGAAAGGGTCTGACCGGAATTTTTATTATCCTCCGGCATCTTGATGCCGAGCTTCTCGTTGATAGACTTCAGCATCGTGCCCCAGTCCGCCCATTGCGGTGGGCAGTTATAGCAGACCGCGCTCTTTTCCTCGGCGTGACTTTGGGAAATAAAGGCCGGGCTGGCGTCGAGGGCAAGCGCCATGCTTGCGGTCAAGGTAAGTGTTAGAATATGTTTCATGTGTCTGGTTCCTAATCCTGGTTGGTTTTAGGGGTTGAGGCATACCGGTGGTCGAGTTGCAGCTCGGTCACCGGTGTTTTTGCTCGGTGCAGGCGCAAGGCTTCCACCCGAACGAAATTCGAAAGGCAGGAAAACCTGGCGTGCCGCGGCAGGCTCCTCTTGTTCGATGGCGCGGATCACCGTCTGGAAGGCCAGCGCACCCATGCGTGAATTCGGGGTAACCACGCTCGCAAGCGTCGGCTCCACAAGCTCGCCCGCCTCAATACCGTCAAAGCCGACGATGCTGATATCGCCGGGCACGCGCTTACCCATTCTCCTAAACGCCTTGATGCAGGCCAGCGCAAGCAGATCATTGGAGGCGAAAACAGCGGTCATCTCGGGGTTTTCTCCCAGAAAGGCCTCCAGGCGATCTTGAAAAAGGTCCGCATCGCCATCGATCTCCAGGAGCTGTGGCGCGGCATGTCCCGCCGCTAGCATGACCGTCCTCAAACCTTCATAGCGCATCCGCGACCTCTCCGATGCACGAAAGCGCAAAGCAACAAAACCGACGTCGCGGTGCCCTGCGTCCAACAGCCTATTGCCGACCATGGCGGCGGCGGCAACATTGTTGACGCCAACACTCGGCTGAACCGAAGTCGGCTGATTGAACATCAGACAGTAAGGCACGCCGTGGCGCTTGAGATAGGCAAGCGCAAGACTGTCATCCGGGTTTGCGACCGTCAGCAAAACACCGTCAACCTGCTTTGAGACGAAGGTGCGCACCGCTTCAATTTCAGCGTCCTCCTGATAATTTACGCAGGAAAGTAGGATCTGGTAGCCCTCAGCCGCTGCAGCCTCTTGCACCCCCTCAATCGCCATCGCGAAGACGTCGTTGCGCAGTGAGGGAACGAGCACGGCAAGTGTTCGTGACCGTCGGCTTTGCAGCGAACGGCCGAGATCGCTGAACTCGAAACCAAGTTCTTCAGCCGCCTTAACGACCCGCGTCCGAACCGCAGCACTAGCCGGACCTGAATTATTGAGTACGCGGCTGACAGTAGCGACACCACAGCCTGCCCGCTCGGCAACATCTCTAATTGTAATCCGCGACGACATGAAAATGGCCCTGTTGGAAACGTTTCCAACATTCCACCGTTTCGTTACAGCCATGTGACAGGAAGAATTCGCCGCGAGAAAGCGCAGCAAAGACATTCAGCAGGATTTTGAAGAGCGGTTTGAATTGGCGCCATTTCAGAATGGCCTTTGGTTTGACGGTTCGGCACGATTTCAAAGATCGGCACTCAACACCCGCCATAATATCCCTCCCGTACAAACCAAAACCACAGAAGGGATCATCAAATAATAAAAAAGGGGGCCAACCATGGTCCCCTTTTCAATAGACATGCACTATGCAGATAAAAGGACCTATTTCAAAGTTTCAAGGTAGGAAACAACATTGGCGATGTCTTCGTCCTTTTTCAGTTTGAAGGTCATCTTCGTTTTGCCACCGTCAACCTTGTCCTTGATATAGCCCTTGGGGTCCTTCAGGTAGGCCATCAGCTCTTCTTCGCTCCAAACAGCACCTTCGCCATTGAGCGTCTTATACGCATCAGAATATTTAAAATCCTCAATCGCGGCAACCGGCCTGCCAAAAACGCCAAAAAGCTTGGGGCCAACCTTGTTCTTGCCATCAGCTTCAAATGAGTGGCAAGCCACGCATTTCTTGGCAACTTTTTCGCCTGCTGCTGCATCGCCGGCAGCATAGGAAGCTCCGGCAGAAATCGAGAGACAGCCGATGGTGATCAGGATCTTCTTAAGCATCTTTTCCCTTTCCAGGTTCAGAGCAATCCAGTGAAAGACGCGAACACGTCACTAACCCGAATTGCAAGGAGAGCATTGGATCGCGGTGCGTATAACGTAAAACCGCTAATGTATCGTTGTATGTAACGATGAATTAGCGCCGTATCCTTGACCAAAATCAATCGCAACGCATTTTATCTTCCCAATGACGGCGACAAAACGGCACATATTTCTCATTTCCGCCAATATCAATCTGCGCGCCTTCTTTAATGACCTGCCCTGCTTCGTCCTGACGGATAACCATCGTCGCTTTCCGCCCGCAATGGCAAATGGTCCTGACCTCGCGTAATTCGTCAGCAATGGCCAAAAGCTCCTGCGACCCGGGAAACAATTTCCCTTGAAAGTCCGTTCTGAGCCCATAGGCCATTACAGGAATTTTCAGCCTGTCTGCTATGCGGGCAAGCTGCCAGACCTGACCGGAGGTGAGAAATTGCGCCTCATCAACAAAGACGCAGGCAATTTCCCCTTCCGCGTGCAGCTTAACAATCAGCGAAAAGAGATCATCATCTTCGCCAAAGGCAATGGCATCGGCTGCAAGTCCAATGCGGGAGGAAACGCGACCCTTGCCTGCTCTGTCATCAAGAGCTGCAATCAGGATAACCGTTCGCATGCCACGTTCCTGGTAGTTGTAGGACGCCTGCAGCAAAATGGTCGATTTGCCAGCGTTCATCGTGGCGTAAGAAAAATAAAGCTTGGCCATCAGATACCTCTGGTCACCTGAATGCTTCGATAGACGCAAAAATCCAAGATCAATCGCGGGAAAACCACAGCAAATTACGCCACCCAATACCATTGCGACAAAAACTTAGTCATTTGCGCCCTCTCCATCTTTAAGCCTCCACCAATTAGCGCTTGAAATTGCCGGACATAGATGTTTCGTTAAGCCAATTTCAATGAGGGAGAACAGAAGATGTTCACGAAATTTGGTTTAAAAACCGCGCTTTTAGCTGCGGCTTCCGTGATCGCGCTTGGCGCAACGTCGGCAAATGCAGCTGAACCGGAAAGCTGTGGCACAGTCCGCTTTTCCGATGTAGGTTGGACGGATATTACAGCAACGACGGCCACAACCTCCGTCATTCTCAAAGCACTCGGATATGAAACCAAAACCACCGTGCTTTCGGTGCCGGTGACCTATACCTCGCTGAAGAACAACGATATCGATGTCTTCCTCGGCAACTGGATGCCGACGATGGAAGGTGACATCGCCGCCTATCGCGAAGACGGGTCTGTCGAGACTGTGCGCGAAAACCTCGAAGGCGCGAAATACACGCTGACGACCAACGCCAAGGGCGCGGAGCTGGGCATCAAGGATTTTGCCGACATTGCAAAACACGCCGACGCGCTGGATGACAAGATTTACGGGATTGAACCGGGTAATGACGGCAACCGTCTGATTCTGGACATGATTGAGAACGACCAGTTCGGCCTCAAGGATTTCGAGCTTGTCGAATCATCCGAACAAGGCATGCTGGCGCAGGTGGCCCGCGCCAAGAAAGATGGCAGCGCGGTTGTCTTCCTCGGCTGGGCGCCTCACCCGATGAACTCAAACTTCGAACTGACCTACCTTTCTGGCGGTGACGATGTTTTCGGACCTGATTTCGGCGGAGCCACGGTCTACACAAACGTACGCAAGGGATATACCGAGGAATGCTCCAACGTGGGCGCACTTCTGAAAAACCTGAAATTCTCCCTGGACATGGAAAATGTCATCATGGGCAAAATTCTAGATGATGGTGAAGACCCGGAAGAAGCAGCGACAGCTTGGCTGAAGGCTAATCCGGACGCCTTCTCCGGATGGCTTGCAGGTGTGACCACCAAGGATGGCGGCGACGCCGCCGCCGCAGTAAAGTCCGCTCTGGGCCTTTAAAAAATTGCAAATGACAAGGGCGGGACAATTCCCGCCCTCATCATTTCTAACATCCAATTCCTGGAAAATGAGGGGCGCTCCAAGGTGGAATATCTAACAGATAACAAGATACCGATTGGCAAATGGGCCAAATCGTCAGTTGACTGGCTGACGGATAGCGCAGGCTGGTTCTTCGACGCCATGTCAGTCGTTTTGCGTGTTGTTATCGATGCGATCCTGTTGATCCTTCATGGACCTGACTTCATCGTGAAAAGCGATGGCGGCGAAATTCTTTATGCGCTTTTCATGATCGTTCTGATTTCCATCCTTGCATGGTTCATGCGTCGTTCCGTCGGCGTTGTTGTTCTTGTTGCCGCCGGCCTCCTTCTCATAGTCAACCAAGGCTACTGGAAAGAAACAACCGAAACGCTGGCGCTCGTATTGGCGGCAACGGCTGTCTGTATGCTGATTGGCGTGCCGCTCGGCATTGCCGCTGCGCGGCGTGCCTGGGTCTATTCCATGCTTCGTCCAATTTTGGACCTGATGCAGACAATTCCAACATTCGTTTATCTCATCCCCGCCCTTATTCTCTTTGGCCTTGGAATGGTGCCTGGTCTAATTGCAACGGTTATTTTTGCGATTCCCGCGCCGGTACGTCTTACCAGGCTGGGCATCATATCAACGCCCTCTTCTCTGGTGGAAGCGGCTGAAGCCTTTGGAGCAACCCCCGCTCAGGTACTCACAAAAGTCGAATTACCCTTTGCCATGCCGCAAATTATGGCGGGCCTGACTCAGACAATCATGCTGTCTCTTTCTATGGTCGTTATTGCTGCGCTGGTTGGCGCCAACGGACTGGGTGTGCCAGTGGTGCGTGCGCTGAACACCGTCAACATAGCCAAGGGCTTCGAAGCCGGTCTTTGCATCGTCATTCTGGCCATCATCCTCGATCGCCTGTTCAAGGTATCAGATGAAGGAGAAGGCGCATGACGGCGGCGGTCGAGTTTAATAATGTCAGCATCATTTTTGGCGACCGGCCCGAACGCGGCCTGGCGCTGGCGGATCAAGGTAAGAACCGGGACGAGATCAGCGGAGAAACAGGACTGGTGTTGGGAGTTGCCGATGCCAATCTGGTCATCGAGGAAGGCGAGATCGTCGTCCTGATGGGATTGTCCGGGTCCGGAAAGTCGACGCTTCTAAGGGCCGTCAACGGCTTGGCCCCGGTTGTCCGTGGCAATGTTCAGGTGCATGCATCTGAAGGTCCTGTCGACCCTTATACGTCCAGCGCCAAGACGCTACGCGGCCTGCGGATGCATACGGTATCAATGGTGTTCCAGCAGTTCGGTCTTCTGCCCTGGCGCAGTGTCGCCGATAATGTGGGCTTCGGCCTGGAACTGGCTGGCGTTGAAGAAGAAGAGCGCGCAAAGCGCGTGTCGGAACAGCTGGAACTGGTCAATCTCACCCAATGGGCGGACCGCAAGGTGAATGAGCTATCCGGTGGCATGCAGCAGCGTGTAGGCCTGGCCCGCGCCTTTGCAACCGGCGCGCCTATTCTCCTGATGGACGAACCCTTCTCGGCCCTTGATCCGCTCATCAGAACCCGCCTTCAGGATGAACTGATCGAATTCCAGAACCGGCTGAAAAAGACAATCATCTTTGTCAGCCATGACCTAGATGAAGCATTCCGCATTGGGAACCGCATTGCGATTATGGAAGGCGGACGGATTGTTCAGTGCGGCACGCCGCAGGAAATCGTGAAGAACCCAGCGAACCAGTATGTCGCCGAATTCGTTCAAAACATGAACCCGATTGCCATGCTGACCGCCCGCGAGGTTATGCGGCCAGGTGCGTCAAATGGCGCCGTGACGGCGACGGCAAAGGCGGATACACCTCTGGAAGATATTCTCGGGGCGATGGCCGACAAACCAGGCGATGTCGGCATTGTTGAGAATGGTTCGATTATTGGCACGATATCTGCTCAGGACATTGTGACCGGGTTGACAAAACACAAACGCCGACAGGCATGAGCGAGAAAAAGAACCCTATTCGCGAAACAGACGAAGCCGCGCGAAAACAGGCGCGGCTTTTGTTGCGAGGGTCACGCTTTGGTGCAATTGCGGCAATGGACCCACAAACGGGCTACCCCAATTGCAGCCGTGTGCTCCTCGGCACCGCAAACGATGGCGCTCCTGTCATTCTGGTCTCTGAACTCTCGGCGCATACAAAGGCGCTTCTTGCCGACCCCCGATCATCACTTCTCGTTGGTGAACCTGGCAAAGGCGACCCGCTTGCCTGGCCTCGCCTCACCGTTCAATGCGACGCACAGCCGATTGAGCGGCAAAGCGACGATGATCAGGCAATCAGGTCACGTTTTATTCGCAGGCACCACAAGGCAGCACTTTATGCGGACTTTGCAGACTTCCTCTTCATACGCCTGAACCCGGTGCGCGCGAGCCTTAATGGTGGCTTTGGCAAAGCCTATCTGCTCTCAGCCGATGACCTTAAATTCGAAGGTGATTGTCTGCACCCAAAGGATGAAGAGGCGCTGCTCAAATTGGCCAATCAGGACTGGAAAGAACTGGCGCAGGAAAATGACCTACTGAAAGAGTATCAGAACTGGTCGATTTGTGGCGTCGACGCGGAAGGAATTGACCTCAAAAAGGGCGACCGCCTTGCACGTATACCTAGCCGATCCCCAATCAAAGAAGAGGCCGCAAAAACAGCAATTAATAGAGGATTTTTCACCCTCATATCGGAAAATTGGTAATATACAATTATAATATTATTTGATACCAAGACGTGGGATTTTATTGCCAGCTTCTTGGGGAGGAAGTTTGCAGGAAAATTCCAGAACCAGCATCCATAAAAGGCTGATAGGAATATGGAATTGAATCTTCTTCTCGCGAATGCAGATCCCGCCGCAGATCTGCTAACGGCGATGGCAAACTCAAAACGTCTTTCCATTTTATGCAATCTTGTTGAAGGTGAAATCACCGTTGGAGCACTGGCCGAAAAAATGGGCCTGAGCCAATCTGCACTATCCCAACACCTTTCCAAATTACGTGCTCTGGATTTGGTCAATACGCGCCGCGACGCGCAAACGATTTATTATTCTTGTAACGATCCAAAAGTAATAAAAATCCTGAAGACCCTTTTGGGCGTATTTGAAGAACGCGAAGCTGACAGGTCTGCAGCGTAATACATCCCACACATAAGGTTGCCACTCCCCGTGGCGAATGAAATATTCGCCGCGGTCTTTCGAGGACCTAAGGAGAGCGGCAATGGGATGTAAATATGGCGAGAAAGGCCCATAGCGTGGCCTTTAGACCCCTTAAGCAGTCACACTTCGAAGTTTGTTCAGGCCACGGCATTGTCGATCCGGATCGCGCTGCCGCCATAACATGCCTCGCTTCCAAACGTCTCCGCTTTGATCAAGCCTGAAAAAAGAAGTGGCCTGTGTCATCGTTGAAGGATGACACAGGCCAACTCTGCCGCCGGTCTCATGAAATGAAAGCCAATCTGTTTTGCCCTTCGATTGGAGCTTTCAGCCGCTGTAGCAGATCAATAATCATTATTGCGCCAATCACAAGTATTTGCCTCGTAAAAAGCGGCTTATCACGCCTTCTTGGCATTCCAATCTTGTCCGGGCCTGTCGTTTTTTGAGGCCGTACGGAAAACTGAGCCATCCGCACGCTCAAAAAACAAATATGGAGCATTTGTCTTGGACCTGTTCGATGGCGCTTGACCCCAAATCGCGCACTGATAATTTGACCAAGAAGTTAATTTTTTGACTTGACCGGAGAATCGCATGTCAAACCGCAACACTGTAGCGCCCAACGACCTTCGGGCCTTCTGGATGCCCTTCACGGCCAACCGGCAATACAAGAAGGAGCCAAGGCTCTTTGTCGGCGCAAAGGACATGCACTACACGACACATGATGGCAGGCAGGTGCTCGACGGCACTGCTGGTCTCTGGTGCGTCAATGCGGGCCATTGCCGCCCGAAAATTACCGAGGCTATTTCTACACAGGCTGCGGAACTTGATTATGCGCCAGCGTTCCAACTTGGTCACCCCAAGGCTTTCGAGCTGGCTAATCGACTCGTCGATATCGCCCCGGAGGGGTTGAACCATGTTCTCTACACCAATTCGGGTTCAGAATCAGTCGAGACGGCTCTGAAGGTTGCCCTCGCATATCACCGCGCCAAGGGCGACGGTTCACGTTTCAGGCTCATTGGACGCGAACGCGGCTACCATGGGGTGAACTTTGGAGGCATCTCGGTCGGCGGCATCGTCGCCAACCGCAAAATGTTCGGGACGTTGTTAACCGGCGTTGATCATCTGCCGCATACCCATTTCCCCGAACAGAACAGTTTCTCAAAGGGCGAACCAGAATACGGAGCCGACATAGCAAGCGAGCTGGAACGCATCGTAACCCTGCACGATGCCTCCACCATTGCCGCAGTCATCGTCGAGCCCGTGGCCGGATCTACTGGCGTGATCCTTCCGCCAAAAGGCTATCTGAAAAAGCTGCGCGAAATATGCACGAAACACGGTATTCTTCTGATCTTCGATGAGGTTATCACGGGTTTCGGACGTATCGGTACGCCCTTTGCAGCACAGTATTTTGACGTCACGCCGGACATTATCACCACCGCCAAGGGGCTGACCAACGGCGTAATTCCCATGGGTGCGGTTTTTGTCACATCTGAAATACATGACACCTTCATGCAAGGGCCGGAACACCTGATAGAATTCTTCCACGGTTATACCTATTCGGGCAACCCGATTGCCTCCGCCGCAGCGCTCGCCACGCTGGACACCTACAAGGAAGAAGGGCTGCTGACACGCGCCGCTGACTTGGCGTCATATTGGGAAGAGGCGCTGCATTCACTGAGGGATGCACCGCACGTCATCGATATCCGCAATATCGGGCTTATAGGCGCAATTGAACTTGAACCCCTTCCCGGCGAGCCGACCAAACGAGCCTTCACTGCCTTCCTTAAGGCCTATGAAATGGGCCTGCTGATCCGCACGACCGGCGACACAATTGCGCTTTCACCGCCGCTCATCATTGAAAAAGGGCAAATCGATCAGATCGTGGATACGCTCCGCACAATTCTAACAGAGCAGGCCTGAGTGTGCCGCATTCATCCGCCCTGGCGGAATGATTAGGAACGCTGGGCTTTAAATATACATCGTACTCCGGTGCTTGCTCTGATTAAGCGCCCAAAGGCCTGCGAATATCGCGGGCCTTTTTGATGTTAAGCTAACCACAAATTATGGTTAACCATTCTTTTATAACCAACTGATACTACAAATTAGGGGTTCCAACGGCCGTCGGTGACAACGGGGAAATCGCGTGGATCGGGGTAAAAAACTGCTAGAGCTTACCTGTCAGAAGATTCACGCTCTGACACAGCCTGCCTGTGTCAAAAATTCAGAGCTTCTCTACATCGAAGTCAACGAAGCTTATGCCAGCGTTTTTGGACAACCGACGGACGCATTTGCCGGTCATTCCGGTAGCGCCTTCGATCCGGGATACGCGGCCAGCCAACGCGAGGACATTGAGCGCAGATGCGTCGTTTTTGGCGAGGACGCCGAAACGGAGCTTCAGAGTCCTCATGACGGCTGTCGCTACAAGGTGTTCACCGAACAATTTGTTACGGACGAGGGCCGCATCTATCTATTCGAGTATTTCGAACCAGTAGAAGAAATCCAGCTCTCGCCAGCGAATGATGGCCCCCGCAATGTCGCCGCAAACTCTTCGGTCGTTCCAGGCAACATGTTGCAAATCCTGGATGAGGCGATTGGTGCAATCGACGTACCAATTTTCATCCTCTCGCCCAAGGGTGACATCGTCTATTGCAATTCCAGCTTTGAAGACATGTACACGCGATATCTGGGCGAGATTACTATCGGCGAAAATATCGCCGACAAACTGGAAATATCAGCACGTGATCACGTCCTCAATGTCGATGGGCATGAACCGACACAGGACGAGATTGATAGTTGGGTCGAAAAGCGCCTGTCAGATTATCGCGTGCCCTACTTTGAAACGCAAACCAGATTTTCGGATGGGCGAACGGTTCGCATCATCAACCGCTGTCTACCCAACGGCTACACCGTCGCGGTGCGGATCGACGTTAGCGAAGCCTGCGAACGGGAGGCACTCCTCCAGAAGCAGAAAGAAGAGCTGGGCGTCTTCAAGGCGGTGTTGGACAATGTGCCGGTTGCAAATTTCGTCCGCGACGAAAACCAGCGCCTAATTTACGTCAACGAAGCATATTGCAAGCTCCACGGCAAAAGCGAAGATGAGCTTTTGGGCGGCAGCATGGAGGATATGTTCGGACATGAGGCCGAAATTTACGCAAAGTCCAACAGCGAAGTTGCACAGACAGGCGCACTTATCAAGCGCGAGAGAACCATCCGCACCTCTAATGGAGAGACGATCCCGGTCGTTTCAAGGCTTACCTGGACCACCCTGCCGAACGGCAGCCGGATTCTTGCTGGTTCAATAACGGAAATTTCAGATCTTAAAAGGCGCGAACAGGATCTGGAGACAGCCCGGCAAAACCGGGAAGCTGCCGAAAAGAAACTGCAAACCATTCTTGATTCAGTTGAATTTGGCGTACTTGTCATCGACCAGGGGACTTTGAAAGTCGAAATGGCCAATCAGGCCATTTACGAGCTTTGGGATGCGCCCGAACTGGGCTGCCTGGAGGGAATTACGTTCAGCAAAATGCTGGAGTACAACCATCAGCATAAACGCTACCGCTACGACGACCAGCAATTTGAAGAGTATCAAGCGAACTGGGAAAGCAGTATTCGCAGTGACACCCCCATGCCAGACAAATTTGTTCAGGCGGAAAATGGAAAACATTTCGTCACCAAGGGCAAGCCGATAGGCGAAGGCCGCTTCATCGTCACCTACACCGACATAACGGAGCTGCGCCGCCGCGAAGCCGAAATCAATGCCGCCAACAACAAGTTGGCCGAAACCGGCACGTTGATGGGCGAAGCGCTCGATTCGATGGAACAGGGCTTTGTCATCACCAATGCGAAAATGCAGATCCTGATCGGTAACGAGGCGGCCAACAGCATACTCTCGCTGCCCAAAGGCACGATTGAACCCGGCAAAGTCTGGGCAGAAATCATTGAATACTGCATGGCGCGTGGCGACTTCTCCCAGTCCATGGATGAACTCAACGCCGCCTGGAAAGATTGCAGGGAGACCGGCCAGCCGATGCAGATGACAGCGTGCGTCGGCGGGCAGCGCTGGGTCAGGTTCGAAGTCAAGCCGACACCGGATGAACTGCGCGTTATCGTGATGACCGACATTACAAGTGAACGCGAACGGCAGTCGGATCTGGAAAAGCTCGTGTCCCGAGCAGAAACCGCTGATCGCGCAAAATCAGAATTTCTAGCGAATATGAGCCATGAAATACGTACGCCGATGAATGGCATTCTCGGCATGGCGGAACTGCTTGCGAAGTCTGAGCTCGACAGCAAGCAACAAACGTTCACAGATATCATTGTCAAATCCGGCAATGCATTGCTCACCATTATCAACGACATCCTGGACTTTTCGAAAATCGACGCAGGTCAAATGAAACTGCGCGACGGCGTTTTTGATCCTCTCGAGGCCGTTGAGGATGTCGCAACACTCCTGTCGGCCGCTGCCGCGGACAAAAATGTGGAACTGATTATCAAAGGCCACCCGGACCTGCCACACAGCGTTCATGGCGATGCAGGGCGCTTCCGCCAGATCGTTACCAATCTTGTTGGCAATGCAATTAAATTTACCGAAAGAGGCCATATCCTTATCTCTCTGGGCGTTTCGCATAATGACGGGGAGCAGATCATCAGCATTGATGTTGCAGATACCGGCATTGGAATCCCCGAAGACAAACTGAGCGATGTCTTTGAAAAATTCTCACAGGTTGACGGTTCCTCAACTCGCCGCCACGAGGGGACAGGCCTCGGTCTGGCAATTACAGCAGGGCTGGTGAATCTCTTTGGGGGCAATATCAACGTTAAAAGCAAGCTTGGCTCAGGCACAACCTTCTCGGTTGAATTGCCGATGAAGGCGGCGAGCGCCATGCGCCAGTACCAAGCACCCGTTCAAAAACCGGGCGCGCGTATTCTCGTGATCGACGACAATGCGGTAAATCGCGCAATTTTGATGGAACAACTGAACGGCTGGGGGTACGACGCCTGTGCAGCTGAAGACGGGCCACAGGGTCTTGCTGTATTAGACGCCACCTACAGCATGCAACTGCCTGTCGATCTTGTTATACTCGACTATCACATGCCCGGCATGAATGGCATCGAAGTTGCCAAAGCCATTCGTGCAAAAGAATGGTTCGACAACACGCCGGTCATGTTCTTGACTTCAATGGACATGGCGGCCGACGAACAGCGCTTTGCGGACATGAACATACAGGCGCATCTGATGAAACCGGCTCGCTCCCAGTTGCTTAAGGCCACGATTGCCGAATTGTTGGGTTCAAGCAGCGCGGAAACCCCTTTTCCAAAGCCCGCAGAAACTGCCCCTGCTGCGCAAGTTCAAACCGTAGCCAGCACAACGACCGAAGCGCAAACGGATGTTGGCGGGCAGCCCTCAATTGACATCATGATTGCGGAAGACAATGAGGTGAACCAAATTGTTTTCACACAGATATTGCAGGAAACGCGCTTTAATTTCCGCATCGTGAACAATGGTCTTGAGGCAGTAAAAACCTGGCAGGAACTCAAACCACCAGTCATCCTCATGGACGTTTCCATGCCGGTGATGAATGGGCACGAGGCGACCCGGCAGATCCGCGCTTTCGAAGAAAAAATGGGATTACCCCGCACCCCGATTATCGGTGTGACCGCGCATGCACAGGAGAGTGACAAGGAACTCTGCCTTGCTGCGGGCATGGACGACTACATGTCAAAGCCAATCAGTCCGGAGCGCTTGCAGGACAAGCTTCTGCGCTGGATGCCTATTGGCCGCACCCGCAAGACAGGCTAGAGCATTTCCAGATGAAGCGGGATCGCTTTCATCGTCGGACAATGCGACAAAAACAAATGGACCGAGCATCTGAGGTGATCCGGTGTTCATCGGAAAAACTCTAGAGGCGGCAGCCACAGCGACTAATCACAGGCATCATCCGATAATCCTGAACTGATCCACGTCTACCATTCCACGGTCTGAGATTTTCAGGTGCGGAATAACCGGCAGCGGCAGGAAGGCCAGTTGAAGGAACGGTTCTTCAAGCGTGGCCCCCAGATTGAAAGCGGCTTTTCTGAGAACTTTCAGAATATCACGCACGTCCTCATAGGGCTTCAGGCTCATCAGCCCGGCAATTGGAAGTGCAATTTCACCAGTCACCTCACCGTTTTCAACGACGACAAAACCGCCATTAAGCTCTGCCAGCCTGTTCACAGCCAAAGCCATATCATCTTCATTGGCGCCTACAACGCATATGTTGTGGCTGTCATGACCAACTGTTGAGGCGATTGCTCCCCTCTTGAGACCAAATCCCTGAACGAAGCCGTTGGCGTGATTCCCATTCTTTCCGTGGCGTTCGATAACCGCCACCTTCAGGATGTCACGTTCAAAATCGGCCGTCGTCTGATTGCCATCGACCGGAAGGCGATAACGGCGGTGTTCGGTGATGATCTTACCCGGAAGAACACCGATAACTGAGGTCTCGCCTTCTGACGCAGGAATACCAAAGTCGGCTGCGTGCACCTCGCGCGCTTTAACGCTTTCAAGCCCGACGGGCTCAACCGACCGCCGCCCGGCAAACAGGGCATCGGTCACCTGCCGTCCTGCCGCAAAGACGATTTCTGCGTGGCAACCTTCAAGGCTGTCAATAACCACCAGATCAGCCCGCCAACCAGGTGCGACCAGCCCGCGGTCCCGCAGACCAAAAGCCCGCGCTGCGGAAATCGACGCGGCCCGATAGATTGCCAATGGTTCGACACCGCGCGCAATCGCAGTGCGGATCATATAGTCGAGATGCCCCTGTTCAGCGATATCAAGCGGATTTCGATCATCCGTACATAGCGCCAGATGGGGCGAAAGACGCTCGGTAATAATCGGAATTAAGGCCTCCAGATCTTTCGAGACCGAGCCTTCGCGAATAAGGATATGCATACCCTTACGAATTTTTTCCATTGCCTCGGGCACATTGGTGGTCTCGTGCTCTGTACGAATACCGGCCGACAGATATCCATTCAAATCATACCCAGAGAGAAGCGGCGCATGTCCGTCAATGTGCCCTCCCTGAAAAGCTTGCAGCTTCGCCATGCAGACAGGATCCTTGTAGATCACGCCTGGAAAATTCATGAATTCCGCAAGTCCGATGACCTTTGGATGATCGCGATAGGGAAGCAGTTTCTCTATGGGCAGATCCGCGCCCGAAGTTTCCAGATGGGTCGCGGGCACGCATGACGACAACTGCACACGCACATCCATGATGGTTTCCATCGCAGATTGGAGAAAGAACTCAATGCCGGCTGTGCCCAGAACATTGGCGATCTCATGCGGATCACATATCGCGGTCGTCACGCCATAAGGCAACACGCATCGATCGAACTCAAGCGGAGTAACGAGAGAACTCTCTATGTGCAGATGGGTGTCAATAAACCCCGGAACAACAATACGACCCGAGATATCGATTTCGATCTCACCTTGATAGTCGCCGCAAGTCCCAACAACAGTATCACCGCATATGGCGATGTCAGACGCAACTAGCTCTCCTGTGACCAGATCGAAAAAACGCCCACCTTTGAGAACGATGTCGGCCTTCTCACGCCCCGTACCCTGATCAATCCGGCGTTCGAGCGATGAAACCATTGAAATATCCTTGCCTCGAATAAACTGGGCTGGAGGTTAGACCGCCCGCCCTCAAAGCTCAACGGATTGTCTTTTCTTCCGGCAGAAATCCCCATCCCCTGCATCCGCCCCTCCCTTTTTAAATCAACCGCGTCAACGTGCAGGTTGGCTGGATCATCCGATCTGGCTTGACAAATCGCCACCAACAGAGCAAAAGCAGCCCAGCTTTTATTATTCAGGCCGCAGCGTGAGCGGGCCGCTGCAATTTCAGGCAGCAAATGAACATGGCGCATACAAACCGAACACGGCGCGCCTAAAGCGAATTCTTGAAACTCACAAGTTCCCATATCACGCGGGGTTCTTGACGCTGAACGCAACCGGAAGCCAAGAGAGGTTATCCGGCGGTAGTCGTTTTGCGCACCTCGAAAGGTATATACTTTGGCGAAATTCAGCGACCTGGGCCTCGGCCCAAAAAATCTGGCCGCCCTTGAAGCCATGAACTTCACAGATCCGACCCCGATCCAGAAACAGGCTATCCCGGTGATTTTATCCGGGCGCGACTTGATCGGTCTCGCGCAAACAGGAACCGGCAAAACAGCTGCTTTTGGCCTGCCGGTGATTGAACACCTGCTGAAAGACGATCTGAAACGCGAGCCGAAGGCTGTTCGCACACTGATCCTGGCGCCGACGCGAGAACTGGTGAACCAGATTGCAACCAACCTGAAAGCCTTTGTCCGCCAGACAAATCTGCGCGTCAATATCGTTGTCGGCGGCGCATCAATTAATCGGCAGATGGAAGTTCTGGCGCGCGGAACAGACATACTGGTCGCCACACCCGGCCGCCTCATCGACTTGACGGAACGCCGCGCAGTCAACCTGACGACTGTGCGCTACCTCGTACTCGACGAAGCCGACCAGATGCTGGACCTTGGCTTCATTCACGACCTCCGCAAAATCGTGAAACTGGTGCCCAAGAAACGCCAGACCATGCTGTTTTCGGCGACAATGCCGAAGGCGATTGCGGATTTGGCCTCTGACTACCTGACAGATCCGACAAGGGTTGAGGTAAATCCGCCGGGTAGAGCTGCCGATAAGGTCGAGCAGTTTGTGCATTTTGTCGCCGGGCGCGACCAGAAAGCGCAAATTCTACGAGACACGCTGAAGGATAACCCGGACTCCCGCTCCATCGTTTTCTTGCGCACCAAGCATAGCGCCGAAAAGCTTTCCAAACATCTCGCCAATATTGGCTTTGCCGCTGTTTCGATTCACGGCAACAAGAGCCAGGGCCAACGCGAGCGAGCGCTCAAAGCCTTCAAGGATGGTGAAGCCAGTGTTCTGGTCGCAACTGATGTTGCTGCGCGCGGCATCGACATTCCGAGCGTAACACATGTCTATAACTACGATCTGCCGACCGTACCCGATGCTTATGTGCACCGAATTGGTCGAACGGCGCGTGCGGGTCGTGAAGGCATAGCAATTGCTTTTTGTGCGCCCGACGATGCCAAGCTTCTGCGTGACATTGAAAAGCTGACGGGTGTTCAGTTGACTGTCGCCAGTGGCGAACCACCAGCTCTCGGCACCGGACAAAATACCGCCCAACCAGCCCGCAAACGCAGACGCGGTGGCAACGGAGGCGGCAATCACGAAGCTGCCGGCCATAAAAACGGCCATCACCGTCCCGGTCGCCCAAACAACAAACAGAAGGGCGAGCGCGACAACGGTCAAAAGACAGCCCGTCACCGTGGCGCAAGACCCGGTAATCAGCGCCGCTCAAACGCAAGCTGAGGCCTTATTGCCGGTTACATTTGTTTGTAACCGGCAAATCTCCAGCAACCTCTTTTCACAACGCTGGCCCCTGCCCAATTTTTAGTCGCCTTACCTCAAGGCCTGCGCCGCAGACCCAGAAAGCGGATAAATTTGGTGGCTTTTTTTTGACGTTAACGTCTAGATAGCTTAAATAATATTTTAAAAACAATAAGATAAGAAGATTTCAGATTTTCTTCCCAAACTGTGCATGCTTCTTGCATTCCCCTCTGCGATATATTCAAATGAAAGAAAACAGAGGGAACAAAGCATTGCCATTCGATGAAATGTTGAATGCGGGCTCAGCGCCCAGGGAGCCATATAAAAACTATCACGAATGGTACTCTGCTCAGGAGCCTAACGATCTACTAGGCAAATCGCGAGATGCTGAAAATCTATTCCGGAAAACCGGCATTACATTCGCCGTTTATGGTCACGAAGACTCTTCGGAAAAACTGATCCCGTTCGACCTTATACCACGCATCATTGCTGCAAAGGAGTGGCGAAAGCTCGCTCAGGGTATTGAACAGCGCGTTGTCGCGCTCAACGCTTTTCTGCACGACATTTATCACAAACAGGAAATCATCAAGGCAGGACGCATCCCACGCCAGCTTATTGAAAAGAATGACGCATTCCTGCCGGAAATGATCGGCATGCGGCCGCCGGGCGGCGTCTACACACACATCGTAGGCACAGATATAGTGCGTACGGGAGAGGACCAATTCTACGTTCTGGAAGACAATGCCAGAACGCCCTCCGGTGTTTCTTACATGCTGGAAAACCGGGAAACCATGATGCAGATGTTTCCCGACCTCTTCCAGCAAAATAAAGTGCTCCCGGTGGAGGATTACCCCACCCTGCTAAGGCAAAGCCTGGAGGCCCTTGCGCCGCCCGGTTGCAAGGGCAAGCCTCGTGTGGCCGTTCTAACGCCGGGCATCTACAATTCCGCCTATTATGAACACGCCTTTCTTGCCGACCAGATGGGCGTCGAGCTTGTCGAGGGGTCTGATCTGCGGGTCATTGACGGCAAGGTTTGTATGCGCACCACCAGGGGCTATCAGACACTGGATGTGATCTATCGCCGCGTCGATGATGACTTCCTGGATCCCCTTACCTTCCGGCCAGACTCTGCGTTAGGCGTTCCAGGCATTATGGACGTCTATCGAGCAGGCAATATCACGATTGCCAATGCGCCTGGCACCGGCATCGCAGATGACAAGGCAATATATTCCTATATGCCGGAAATCGTCGAATTCTATACCGGCCGCAAAGCCATGCTGGAAAATGTGCCGACCTGGCGCTGCTCGGAACCCGATAGCCTGAAATATGTTCTGGAGCATTTGGAAGAACTGGTCGTAAAGGAAGTCCACGGCTCAGGCGGCTACGGCATGCTGGTGGGGCCCACCTCGACCAAAAAAGAACGGAACGAATTTGCCGCAAAACTGGCGGCAAAGCCGGGCAATTATATCGCCCAGCCTACGCTGTCACTCTCCACCGTCCCTATCTTGGTGAAAAACGGTATCGCTCCGCGCCATGTGGACCTGCGGCCCTTTGTTCTGGTTTCAAAACAGATACAGATCATTCCCGGCGGTCTCACGCGCGTCGCGCTGAAAGAAGGGTCTCTTGTGGTCAACTCCTCGCAAGGGGGTGGCACCAAGGACACCTGGGTACTGGAAGACTGAGGGGACACTGACAATGCTGGGAAGAACCGCCAATGGCCTCTACTGGATGTTCCGCTACATCGAAAGAGCCGAAAATTTAGCTCGCTTGCTGGATGCAGGCCTTAGAATGTCGCTGACCCGCTCTGGCGACGAGCAGAGTGATTGGGACGGCGTTCTGCTGAGCGCGGGAATGCGCAGCACATATGGCGAATCTCATGATGAGGTAACCAGCGTGGACGCCGTCGATTTCCTACTGCGCGGAAAAAACAACCCCTCCAGCGTCATGAACTGCGTGGAGTCCGCCCGCAACAACGGCAGGATGGTGCGTACAGCGCTGACTCGCGAGTGCTGGGAAGCAATGAACGAATTCTGGATCGACATGAAACAACTGCTGGCACGCAAGATACGTCAGCAGGATTTGCCGAATGTCATCGGCGCAATCAAACAGCGTGCTGGATTGGTGCGCGGCGCGTTTCATGGAACAACTCTGAGAAACGAAGGCTACAACTTTGCGCGAATGGGCACATTCATTGAGCGCGCCGATAACACGGCGCGAATTCTGGATGTAAAATACTACGTGCTGCTTCCTTCATTGTCCCATGTCGGCTCATCACTCGACAACATACAATGGGAATCAATCCTGCGCTCCGTGTCAGCCTACCGTGCTTTTGGCTGGGCATATGACGCCGAAGTCTCACCCGCCAATATTGCCGATTTTCTGATATTAAACAGCCAGATGCCACGCTCGCTTGCCTATTGCTACGACAAGATAAATTCCAATTTGGGCTACCTTGCGAAGCAGTATGGCGAAAAAGGCGCGGCTCACGAAACGGCGGCAGCGACACTGCAGTCATTGCAAAAAGGCTCCATACAGGAAATTATGGATCAGGGCCTGCACGAATTCCTGGAAGAATTTATTCGCCAGAATAATAAGCTCGGGATGGAAATTTCCGACGGTTATCGTTTTTACTAATCAACCGCGACAGGACAATTCACGCGATGCGACTGAAGATCAGCCACATGACGGAATATGCGTACAGCGAACCTGTGCAGCATTCACTTCAACGCCTGCGCTTGACCCCGGAAAGCGGACCAACGCAAAATGTTCTTAATTGGGAAACGAAGGTCGAGGGCGCAGTCCCAGAAGTCTTCTACGCCGACCAATATGGCAACCGCACCGAACTCGTTTCGACCAATGGCGACCAACACACAATTAAGATCAGAGCAATCGGAGAAGTTGAGACGCTCAACGGAAGCGGCGTCTTCGGCCCACACAAATCTTACACCCCGCTTTGGCTTTTTATGCGGGAAACGCCGCTCACCAAGCCGGGAAAGCTAACACGTGAAATTGCGCGATCGATAGACGCGGACGAGGATTTGGCACGACTTCATGCATTGATGGCAGCAATACACGAGCGCGTGGCTTATGAGCCCGGCGCCACGCACGCGGCAACAACTGCAGAACAGGCGCTTGAACAAAAAGCAGGCGTCTGCCAGGACCACGCCCATATTTTTATAACGGCAGCGCGCCTTCTCGGTTTTCCGGCGCGCTACATTTCTGGCTACCTGTTAATGCCTGACCAGAAAGAACAGGCCGCCAGCCACGCTTGGGCCGAAGCCCATGTGGAGGGCTTGGGTTGGGTCGGTTTTGATGCCGCCAACAATGTATGCCCTGATGAGCACTATGTTCGTATCGCCAACGGACTGGACTACAAGGATGCCTGCCCTATTTCCGGAATGGTTACCGGACTGGCGACAGAAGACATGAAGGTGACAATCACAGTCGAGCAACAGGGTCAAAGCCAAAGCCAGAGTTGACCCGTCCTTGCAGGGAGGCCGTAAATGAGTGACCTGTTGGCCGCCCTTTCGCAATCCGGATTATTCACCGAGCAGCATTTTGAAGACGAAAACCTACAGGATGCGTTGGTCGATGACGTATCCTTTATCCGGTGCCAATTTTCCGCATGTAACTTCGACTATGCCACAATCCAGCGTTCAAATTTCATCCATTGCCGCTTTGAAAATTGCTCACTGAAAGAAGCTGTTTTTGAAGACTGCCGTTTCTGCGAAGGTGAGGACGGCACACTCTGGCGATACTCCGACTTGTCAAAAGCCGCATTTCGCCGGGCGAATCTTTCTCTGAACCAATTCATTGGCTGCCAGGCTTACAAACTGACGCTTGATGAATGCGCCGCGCAGGGCGCTAAATTTGACCTGGATGTACACCGCAAGATTGCCTCCAAGACAATCCATGGCGGACTGCATGTGGATCGATGCAAGATGCAATATGCAGACTTTTCAGGCGGTGATCTTGCAGAAAGCCGGCTTGAAAGTTCAGACTTGCGCGACGCAGATTTCTCCGGCTGCGATCTTTCGAACGCCAGCCTGCGCGGTAGCGCGTTGAACAATACCGACTTCAGCCAATGCATACTCGACGGCGCAAACCTGACCTATTCAACATTCGATGAAATCGATTTTTCGGCAACAGCCTCACATCATCGCGTTATCATCAGCCGCGACCAGCACGAAACGGTTCTCGCCTCAATGGGAATTTTGACGCGCGATTGAAAAAACAAAAAAGGCCAAGCAACCGATGCCTGACCTTCCTTCAAACGATCGCTTCGCGCCAGTACATCCGTGGCTCCAAAGCTTCGTATGGTCACTATATAAGTTATGATTGTGACAATTCAATGAATATGCATGGCGTAAGCTACGCGACATGTACAAGTGCTTTTTATCCTGCGCGTGTAGAAACAATCTGCGGCATCAGGATGATACTTGGTCAAAGCATATTCGATGCCGTCATGGCGCGTCTGAAAGAAGAATGGGAATCGGACAACGACGGTAGTCCTCCAGAAGGGCCGGCTGGCGAATGGAGTGGCGTGCGCGGATTCAAATCGAGTTTTATTCCAACCAACAATGATCACTCAGACACTCCGGCGCAAGAAACGCTCGACCGTTTCTATTTCGCCTTTCTGGCCGACGAGGAAACACCACAGCCTTCAGCAGTCGATCCGTCAGCACCATTCTCCACATTCGACCCTACCCCGTTTTCTCGCCTGACGCCTGAAGAGGTCGCAGAGGACCTCGGCATTCAAGAAACGGATACGGCTGCAATTATGCTGGAGAGGCGTCGACAATTCGCCAGAATCAGCCATCCAGACCGTGTTCCTGAACAATGGCGGGATCAGGCAAATCTGCGCATGACGCTTGCAAATCTACTCATTGATGAAGCGCTAAAGCAAACAAGACCCCGCGCGTAATAACAATGACCAGCAGTATGATACCAAGGTTCGATAATTTTGACGCCCGCGGTGGCCGCTTCCAGCCTCACCCTGCGGGCCGGGCGCTTTAGCAAGCCTGCGTCGTTGAATGCCCTGCAGCTATGGCCACGCCTGCGGTCTTCACCTAGCCGGCTTGCAAATCGCTCCCGTCATATGGGTCATAATCATTGAACCTTGGTATAGGACACGAGCTCTCGCAAAAAGTTATACTCTATAGCAATAATTTTTGAGAAGAGCTTTTTGCCCAAGAAAAACAATGCTACCGTGGGAACGACCGCTAGCTGGGAGGCCGTGACGGTGTTTGGCCTGAGAACTTTCCAGATAGAGGTATGCGCGTATTTTGGGCGGAGCGATCAAGCCCGCCACCAAGGGAGGATACCGAATGTTTCATAAGCTGATGAAAGCTGGCCTTGCCGGGGCTGCCGTTATCGCGTTTGCAGGCAGTGCGCTTGCGGCCGACGTAACGCTGCGCCTGCACCAGATGCTGCCGCCACAGGCAACCATCCCGTCCAAGGTGCTTGTGCCTTGGGGCAAAAAAGTAGAGGCCGATTCTGGAGGCCGCATCGTTGTCGAAGAATATGACGCGATGGCTCTGGGTGGTAAGCCGCCAGAACTGGTTGATCAGGTGAAGGACGGCGTGGTCGATCTCATCTGGACCGTGATCGGTTATACGCCGGGCCGTTTCCCGAAGACCGAGGCCTTCGAACTGCCCTTCATGGTTACGAACGCAACCGCAACATCCATGGCTTTCCAGGAATTTTATGAAAAGCACATGACCGACGATTTCAAGGACTACCATGTTCTTGCAGTTCACGTTCACGGTCCGGGCCTCATCCATACCCGTGAAAAACCGGTTGAGACGCTGGAAGACATGAATGGCCTGAAACTGCGCGGCACGTCGCGCGTGGTCAACGGACTGCTGACAGCCCTTGGCGCCAGCGCCATCGGCATGCCCGTTCCAGCCGTTCCTGAAGCGCTCTCCAAGGGCGTGATCGACGGCACCGTGATCCCGTGGGAAGTGACGCCTGCATTGAAGATTGCTGAGCTTGCTCCAAACCACACCGTATTCCCGGGTGACAAGGGCCTGTACACAGCAACCTTCTTGTTCGCCATGAACAAGGACAGCTACGACAACCTGCCTGATGACCTGAAAAAGGTCATCGATGATAATTCCGGCATGGAACTGGCGAAGAAGTTCGGCGAAGCCATGGATGCTGGCGACGTTGTTGGCAACAAGATTGCCAAGGACGCAGGTAACACCATCTATACCGTAACCGAAGAAGAAACCGCTCGCTGGCGCGAAGCGGCCGAAAAGGTCACCGCCGGATGGGTTAAGGAAATGGACGACAAGGGCTTGGACGGAACCGGCCTTTACAAAGACGCTCAGGACCTGATCGCCAAATACACAGCGATGTAAGATCGATTTATCCGAAGACACTTGCGGATCGCGGGGTTTACCCCGCGATCTTGCCTTAATATAAGCTGTAATTCAAAGTGGCCGGGGGAGGCACTGAATTAAAGTGAATTCAAGCAACAGCCTATACGGCAGGACCGAGCGGGCAATCGGCAAACTTGCCTTTTGGCTCACGCTTCTAAGCGGCGTTTTCCTGCTCATTGCAATTGTCATAACCACGTTAAGCATTCTTGGGCGAGAAGGAGCTGGCCTCTGGGCATGGGCAGCATCGTATTTTGGACTGGATCCAAGCCTGCTTAGTCTGAACAAACTGTCCGCTATTCCCGGCGACTATGAAATGGTCGAAGTCTTCATTGGCCTCGCTGTTTTTGGCTTCCTGCCCTACTGCCAGTTGGCGCGCGGTCATGTTGGCGTCGATCTCTTCGTCATTCCCTTCGGAAATCGCGCAATGACACTGACCCAAATACTGGGTGATATCGTGATTGCGGGCCTGACGCTCCTTTTGACCTCACGCCATATCATTGGATCCTTTGACAAATACGATTCCGGGGAAACAACCTTTATTCTCGCCTTCCCTGTTTGGTGGGGGTTTGCAGCCGCCGCCGTCATCATGGTCCTGTTAAGCATCGTTACCCTCTTTACAGTCGTCCGCGATATTCGCGATCTGATCATGGGCAATACGGTAGAATTGTCGGCCGGAGGCCACTGATGAGTAATGTCGAAATCGGACTTTGGTCTTTCCCTATCCTGATTTTCCTGATCTTCCTGCGCATTCCCATCGGGGCAGCGATGCTTCTGGTCGGCATCGTCGGCACATGGGCGGTCACCGGGCGTTGGGTCGTTATTCTTTCCAAGTTGAAACTGGAAACCTGGAGCAACTTTTCCAGCTACTCGCTCTCCATCATTCCGCTTTTTCTGTTGATGGGGCAGTTTGCTGCCCGCGGCGGCATGTCAACGTCGCTTTTCAAGGCAGCCGCAGCCTTTCTGGGGCACCGTAAGGGCGGTGTCGCCATGGCAGCGGTCGGCGCCTGTGCAGGCTTTGGCGCCATTTGCGGCTCCTCCCTGGCAACAGCAGCCACCATGGCGCAGGCAGCGCTTCCTGAACTGCGCAAATATGGCTATGCGGGCGGCATTTCAACGGCGGCGCTGGCTGCAGGCGGCACATTGGGCATTCTCATCCCGCCGTCAGTTGTTTTGGTCATCTACGCCATCCTTGCAGAACAGAATATCGCCAAGCTCTTCATGGCCGCCTTCCTGCCAGGTTTGCTCGCTGCGGTTTCATACATGGTCGTCATCGCGATCTATGTCCGCCTGAAGCCCGACGCGGCAGGTCACCGCGAACGCATGCCCTGGCGTCATCGACTGCCGGTCATCCTCGACGTATGGCCAGTCGTCGTCATCTTCCTTGTGGTTGTTGGCGGCATATATCTGGGTTGGTTCACGCCAACAGAAGCCGCTGCTATTGGAGCAGCAGGAACCGGGCTTGTCGCCTGGGCCAAAGGTGGCTTGAACAGAAAAGAGCTGCTCGCCTGTTTTAAGGAAACGGCTGTTTCAACCGGGATGATCTTTTTCATCATCCTCGGAGCGGGCACCTACAATGCCTTCCTGGCCTTCTCCCGCCTGCCACAAATGGGGGCGGAATGGGTCGTTGCGCAGGGCTTTTCGCCCATGCTGGTCCTAACGATCATTCTTCTTTTATACGTGATATTCGGCTGCATCATGGACTCCATGTCGATGATCCTGCTGACCGTTCCGATTTTCTTCCCCATCGTCACGGCCATGGATTTTGGCCTGCCACCGGAAGAATTCGCGATATGGTTTGGTATCCTCATCCTGATGGTCGCAGAAATCGGGCTGATAACCCCACCGGTGGGGCTCAATCTATTCATCATAAATGCCTTGGCAAAAGACGTTCCGACACGTGAAACCTATGCCGGTATCGTGCCGTTCATCTCAGCCGACATTATCCGCATTATTGTCCTGACAATGTTCCCGGTCATCAGTCTCGCGCTGCTTCGGCTACCGCAATATATAGAGACGTTGCAGGGGTACTTTAATTGATGAGGCCGTAAAAAAGTTGGCAGTGAAAACGAGGGCCCTGACCCTCGTTTTTTATCGCCTGGACACCAGCCATACGCCCAAGACGGTCAGCCCCATGCCAATCAGCGATCCCGCGGTCAAAACCTCTCCCAACAGAACCCAGCCGTAGATTGCGGCAACCGGCGGCACGAGGAAGAAGAGCGCCGACACCCGCGACGCATCTGACCGCTTGATCATGAAAAGCAAGAGGGAAATGGCGATGATGGAATTGGCGATAACAAGCCAGCTCATCGCAACAATCAGTTCCCCTGCCCAATCAACTTTCATCGTTTCGAGAAGCCAGGCGAGCGGTAAAATACTTAAAAAACCAACCCAGTAATGTACACGATTGGTCGTCATTGGATGGGCCGCAATCGGAAAGCGTTTCTGATAGAGCGTACCGGCTGGCATGCCGAGGGTCGAGAGAACACATAAAACCAACCCGAAATCCATTGCTCCATAAAATTCAGTATTGCTGACAATCACGACGATCGGCTCTATTGCAATGAATTGAAACGGTAAGGAAATTCCCAAGCCTGTTTCACCAAGTGGTTTGAGTTTCAAGATTTTGGGTGAGCAACGTCATTACTTCGGAAAGCGCGTTCGGCGCTTAAGGACATTTCCGCTCATTGGCTAGCTAAGTTGACGGAAGTCAAATACATAAAACTTTTCTAATTTAAACGATTTTTATGAATTAGGTATTAGTGTTTCACCCTATATCCAAAGGAGGTAATGCGACCGAACTTTCGGTTCAGAGCCACCGTTTTGAGGGGTGATAGACCAATGCAAAACCTTAAGATCGCTTCAAAGCTGCTTATTTTGACCTCCAGTCTGGTGGTGGCAACCACGATAGCAGTGTTCTTTCTCATGCGCACTGCCACAAATGAAGTCTATTCTGAACGTTACGACTTGATGCGCACGCAGGTGGAAAGCGCCATTGCGATCATGCAGCATTATGCTGATGAGGAAAAGGACGGAAAAATAAGCCACGACGAAGCGGTCAAACTCGCATTCGGTGTGATCAGCGTCATGCATTTCGATCCGAACGGCTATCTTTTCGGCTACGATTATGACGGCACACGCGCTTTCATTTACGGAGACAAAGGCGTCGGCAAGAACTTTATAGACTTGACGGATAAAAACGGAACGCCTCTCATCAAGAACCTGATCGACGCTGGACGCAAAGGCGGCGGCTGGACCGAGTATTTCTGGCCCAAGCCCAACATGGCGGAAGACCAGCTTTTCCTCAAAGCATCCTATGCCAAGGCGTTCGAGCCCTGGTCGGTTGTCGTCGGCACCGGTGCCTATCTCGATGATATTCAAGCCAAGGTCCAGAAGATGGTCATCTCTGCGGTAATGCAAGGCGCAGCCGTGTTTCTGGCCGCAATCATACTTGCTTACTTGGTCATGCGCAGCATTACCAAACCGCTCAAGCAGATCCACGATTCTCTGGAGGCTGTGGCTGCCGAGGATACCGATATTCAGGTACCCTATACCAACTTGACCAATGAAATTGGCATGATGGCCACCGCCACCCGCGCGCTTCAGGACAAGGTGCGCCAGCGCCACGAGATGGAACGGCGCGCAAGGGAACAGCAGGCAGCGCTCGACGGCGAGCGCGACGCCAATATCCGGCTCAAGGAAGAAGAAGCGACCACCCAGTCACATGTCGTTTCCGTCATCAGCGATGCCCTGAGGCAGCTGGCCGTCGGCGATCTGACCGTGCGCTGCGCCGATCTGGGTTCGCGATATAGCGAACTCAGAAGCAATTTCAACGATGCGCTGATCAAGCTCGAAGCTGCGATGCGCCGTGTCGACACCAAAAGCACGGATATCGATGCCAGCAAGGACGAAATCGTCCGGGCGACAGGCGAACTTGCCATTCGCACGGAACGTCAGGCCGCCAATCTCGAGGAGGCGTCGGCCGCTATTGAGGAACTGTCGGTGACCGTGCGGCAAGCTTCCGATGGGGCGAAACGGGCCGCGTCAAAAGTTGCAACGATCAATGAGGAGGCCACCAAAAGTGACGGCATTGTCGTTAAAGCCATCGATGCCATGAGCGGGATCGAACGGTCCTCCAGCGAAATCACCAAAATCATCGGCGTGATTGACGAGATCGCTTTCCAGACCAATCTTCTGGCGCTCAATGCCGGTGTCGAGGCTGCCCGCGCAGGCGAAAGCGGCAAGGGTTTCGCGGTCGTGGCTCAGGAGGTTCGGGAGCTTGCCCAGAGGTCGAGTGCTGCGGCGAAGGAGATTAAGGACCAGATTTCCCGTTCGTCAAGTCAGGTTGCCGAGGGCGTCAATCTTGTTGGAATGGCGGGAAAGGCGCTGCGCTGCATTTCCGAGCAGATTCAGGACGCCAACGGCATTGTTGCCAACATTGCCCAGAGCGCCCAGGAGCAGAATGCAACACTTGCCGGCATCGCGGGCTCCGTCAACCAGCTCGACATTGCAACCCAGCAAAATGCAGCCATGGCTGAAGAAACAACGGCCACCGCGAACATTCTTGCGTCCGATACCGACGAGTTGGCAAAACTCATCAGGACATTCCGGGTTGGCGAAGGTGCGGCTGTGCGCACTCAGGTTCCCCGCCGGAACGTCGCATAAAGCGGCTCTATTGCAAAGATTTGAAACGGTAAGGAAATTCCCAAACCCGTTTCATCGAGTGATTTGAGTTTCGAAATTTTGGGCAAGCAACGTCATAACTTGGGAAAGCGCGTTCAACGATACGTGCTTCCCCAAGGATGTCTTTGTCAGGTTGAAGATAGCAGCATGCCCCTTGCGTAAAGCGCGCATGACCTCGAACTCTTTGATTGTCGCATACGCCGTTTTCAAAGTTTTGAATCCTCTCACCGGTTTGACGAGCTGTTTCAGTTTGCCGTGATCGGCTTCTACGGCATTGTTCAGATATTTGACCTGTCGATGTTCAAGGTCGTCAGGACATTTGCCTTCGGCCTTCATCTGTGTGATGGCGATTCCGTGGGTTGGCGCTTTGTCCGTGTTGATAGCGATCGGCTTTTCCCTGTCCTACAGGCCATTCAAGGCCTTGCCCAGAAAACGCTTGGCAGCTTTGGCGTTGCGGGTCGGTGACAGGTAGAAATCGATTGTGTTGCCGAATTTGTCGATGGCCCGGTAAAGATATGTCCGCCACGCACCTTCACATAGGTTTCGTCGACACGCCAGCTTGTTGACTGTGGCCAATGCCAGCGCAGCCGCTTTTCAATTTCCGGTGCGTTTTTTTGAGCCCAGCGATAATCGTGGAATGATCGACGGGGACGCCCCCCCTCACCCATCATGCGTTCAAGCTCGAGGTAGCTGACACCATAGCGACAATACCAACACTCCGCCCATAAAATCACTTCACCCTGAAAATGAAGCCACTTGAAATCGCTCCTCAAAAGTCCCGCTGAAATTCTTTGGCGCTCTTTCAAGCATCAAATGAATTTTCGCAACAGAGCCACCGGAGGCCCAGAACAACAAAAACATGATGGGCGCGGCAGCAGCCAGGAGATCCGCCCCGGAGAGGGCGGCAACCGTATTATGCGTTCGCGCATTGCGAACCGATTTTTGGGAATCCATATGTGATAACTCGGCAAGAGCAAAAAAGGCAGGATGATTAGGAGACCAAACGAAATCAAGCCAATGCCCGCGACAGTTAGCCTTATTGAAGATTGGTTCAACACCGCTGACAACAAAACTTTCCCTTGCTCGCGCCGTAATTTTGTTATATCCTATAACTAATTTCTCAATTGCATTATCCGTGGGAGGAAAAGATGCCAGTTGTCGACATGCCAGGCATCCGGCCGGTCAATATGGGTGACCTGAAAGTCAGCACAGAAAAAGGCAAGGATGGCGTCGTCTACATCCGCCCTCTGGGCGAGTTGGGCGATGTTCCCGTTTCCAACATTTCCATGCTGGATTATTGGGCAGAAAAGGCACCCGACAGGCTTTTTATAGCGGATCGTCTTCCCAATGGCGAATGGCGACGCGTTACCTATGGCGAGGCAAGACAGCTCTCCCGCGCAATTGCCCAATTCATCATTGACCATGAATTGTCCGCCGAGCGCCCTGTTGTCATCCTCTCTGGAAACTCCGTTAATCACGCGCTTGTTGCACTGGGCGCAATGACCGCCGGTGTGCCCTATGCGCCGATTGCACCTGCTTATTCAACGAAATCAAAAGATTTCGAAAAACTCCATCACGTCTTCGACCTAATAACACCGGGCCTTGTGTTTGCGGAGCATATCGAGCTTTTCGAAGATGCGATCAAAGCGGTTGTCCTTGAAGGCGTTCCCGTATTTGGCACCGGTGACCTGACCACAGTTCCCGATGCTCACAATCTCACCGAGATCATGGCCAGCGTGCCGACCGACGCTGTCGACTATGCCCTGTCTGAAGTGGGGCCGGATACGATTGCCAAATTCCTCTTTACCTCTGGTTCCACCGGAAAACCGAAGGCGGTCATCAATACCCAGCGTATGATTTGCGCCAACCAGATGATGATCAGCAACGCGATGGCCTTCTTGAAGGATGAGCCGCCTGTGCTCGTCGACTGGCTGCCGTGGAACCACACAGCAGGCGGTAATCATAATTTTGGGTTGGTCCTTTTCAATGGTGGATCGCTCTACATTGACGACGGCAGCCCGACACCGATTGGCATTCACAAAACCGTCCATAACCTGCTCGACATCGCGCCAACACTCTATTTCAACGTTCCCAAGGGCTACGAAATGCTGGTGGAGCATTTGCGTCAGAACGACACGCTGCGCGAACGCTTCTTTTCACGTCTGAATGTCATGCAATATGCCGGCGCAAGCCTTGCGGACCACGTCTTCCAGGCGCTGGAAGAGCTGAGCGAGAAGACCGTTGGCAAGAAGATCATGATCATAACCGGCTATGGCTCGACAGAGACCGGCCCGTTCCTCTCCACCACAACATGGCCCGTGGGCCGTCCCGGTGAGATCGGCCTGCCTACGGCCGGCGCCGAAATGAAGCTTGTTCCCAACGGCGAAAAATTGGAAGTGCGCGTGAAAGGCGAATCCATCACGCCCGGCTATTGGCGGCAGAAAGACAAGACAGATGAGGCCTTCGATGAAGAAGGCTACTACCTGATGCAAGACGCGCTCAAGTATCACGATCCTGAAGACCTTTCGAAAGGCCTGCTTTTTGACGGACGTGTCACAGAGGATTTCAAGCTCAACACCGGCACATGGGTCAATATGGCAAGCGTACGCAGCGCCACTATCAAAGAGCTTGCGCCATTAGTACGCGACATGGTTCTGACAGGTCTTGACCTGCCCTACATCGCCGCGCTGCTTTTCCTAGACTACGATGCCTGCCGCGCAGAGTTCCCGGAACTTGGCGACGAAGAAGACCCGGGCGTCATCGCGCGTCATCCCGCATTGATTGACCGTATCCAAAAAGGGCTCAATGCGCTCGCGCGGAGCGCCACGGGTTCGTCTACACTGGTTAACCGAGCCATCATTCTGGAGACGCCGCCGTCTCCCGATGACAACGAAATTACCGACAAGGGCTCCATCAACCAGCGCGCCGTCATCGCGCATCGCAAGGCAGAATATGACGCCCTCTACGCCAGTGACGCTCCAGCACACGTGCTGATCGCAGACAAAAAAGGCAAGTAGGAGAAGCCTCATGGACGTAAAAGGTAAAGCTGTTGCTGTCACAGGCGGTGCATCGGGTCTCGGAGAAGGTGTTGCACGCCGTCTCGCCGCATTGGGCGCCAAAGTGGGCATTTTGGACCTGAATCAGGAAGCCGGCGAAAATATTGCTCGCGAGATTGGCGGCGCCTTTGCAAGGTGCGATGTTTCCAGCGAAGTAAGCGCAACGGCGGCGCTTGATGCACTGGAGGCAAAGCATGGCGTAGCAAGCGTCCTGTTCAATTGCGCGGGCATCGGCGGCGCATCCCGTATCGTCGGCCGCAATGGCCCGATGGATTTGAGCGCATTTGAGCGCGTTATCAAGGTCAACCTCATCGGCACCTTCAACATGATGCGGCTTGCCGCTGACCGTATGCAGAGACTGGAGCCAGGCGAATTCGGCGAGCGTGGCGTGATTATTTCCACCGCGTCTGTTGCCGCCTTCGAGGGGCAGATTGGACAGGCGGCCTATTCCGCCTCCAAGGGCGGCATTGTCGCAATGACACTGCCGGCCGCGCGCGAATTCACCAAAATCGGCATTCGCGTTTTAACCATCGCGCCCGGCCTTTTCAAAACGCCCTTGATGAACGAACTGCCTGAAGAGGTGCAGCAGGGATTGGCCAACTCGATCCCCTTCCCTTCACGCCTTGGCACGCCGGAAGATTTCGCGCATTTGGCGCAGTCGCTCATCGAAAATCCCTATATCAACGGTGAAGTCATTCGCCTCGACGGCGCATTACGCATGCAACCGAAATAAAGCCGCGCGGCCTATGCCGCGCGGCTGCTATCCGCCTGAATTCGAATGCGTCTTAGTTCGATGGCTTCGCAGGATCTGGAACCGCATTCATTTGTTCACTCTCCTGCGCAGCTTTCATGCGCTCTTCTTCCAGCTTGGCAGCTTTCAGCGTCACGTATTCGGGAGCCGCCTCAAGTTGCTCGACTGAAACATTCAGCATCAAATTCGTATTGCCGGTGTCATCTGCAGATGCGTGAATTGCCTCGGCTGGAACGGCAATGACGCGGTCCCCCAAACCAAGAAATCCTCCCACAGAGAGTGTGAAACCACCGATCTTTCCATCCTGGTTGACAATGATGTTGTCTATTTCCGCCACGGTTTCACCGCTGGACGAAACAACATCGCGCCCGATATAGTCATTCACCAGCCACTGCCCCTCACTTTGCGAGGCAATAAACTGACTGCCTGACTGCAAGGCCCCTGATTTTTCACCCAGAGCGCCAGGTACAGCGCCTCCATCCATTTCCAGGATGTCCTTGGACGGAGCAGTTGGATCAGTCTGAGAAGCGTCCTGCGCGAAAACAGGCGCTACCATTGTTATCAAGGCAATATTGGCCGCGAGCAGTTTTTCGGTAAACATGATTTTCTCCTCTCGATCTTTCCTTCGGCGCTGCAAGTCGTGCACCTCTGCACGCCCAAGGTGTGCAATATTAGAGTGGAGAAACGCGGCTATTTGGCGTCAAAATATGGGTATTAATTAGCCAACATATTGGGAATTATATATTTTACTTGGCCCTGTTCTTCGGCACCCCATAAAGTGCTTCGGCACCCAAAACATCCCCCGGCTGAGGACCGCGAATGACTTCGTTATATCTGAAATTCATCAAAAAACCGCTTTGCCCTACGTGGTCCAGACCAATTGCATGACCAATTTCGTGCATAAATGTGTATCGCAGATCATAAATTTCCGGATCACCGCCGGCGCCAACCTTCCAACGTTTTCGGGATTTAGACATATCAGGGCTTTATCAATAGACGCGATGTTAATGGTTGAACGCACGTTGGCCTTTCCGGCCTCTGGATCAGGCAGGTTGAGAGCTCGGTTTTTGCCCTTGATTGATGCGTTGATCTCTGTTGACGAAACCTTTGGCCAGACGTTGGTAAATGCGTAGCCACGAGGTTTGGTTTGGGCGCCGATCACAATCTCAGCGTCTTCCGTGCGGTCCGTAGCTACGAAACGTATATTGGCGACCGCTTCCCAGGCTGCAAACGCCTCAACCGCCTCATGAGCTACCACGTCCTCGCTAACGCCTGCATCCCTCGCCAAAGCCCCAATCCCGGAAATTCCGGAGCAATTGCGAGCATCAGGATAGGTATAATTACCATCCGCAAAGGCATAATGTACGACCGCTGGCTGACCGTAACGAGGTTCGCCCCACTTCACTACGGAGCCGTCAATTACAAGATGTTTGAAATCGGTGGCGGTTCCCGACTGGGTGCTATTGGCCAGCATGAGAGCCAGAAAAAATACACCTTTCAGTCTTTTTCCCATGTAAGGCTGCATACCCCTTTGTCCGGTTCCCCGCAAATGTCGCTGATTTCAAATCTTAGGCCGTCAACCTTGCGAGCAGCTTAACCAGTATATCGCGTTCTTCTTCGCCTCCAAGCTTTTCAATGAAGCGTGCTTCATGCTCCCCCCATATCCTAATCATGTCTTCGTAAAAGGCCTTTCCCTGCTCCGTCAGGTATAAGGCTTGAACACGCCTGTCGGTATCGGACTTCCGTCGTTCAGCCAGGCATCTTGCCTCCAGCCCGTCGATAATGGCTACAAAATTGGCCCGTTGAATACCAAGAGCTTCAGCAACCTCGCTCTGTTTCAGGCCAGGATTATGGGCAATGATGAGAACAACCGAAAAGTCGGCGGGTCGCAAACCCAGTGTGGCAAATGTCTCGGAAAAATCGTGAAATACCGCAAGCTGGGCGCGTCGCAGATGATAACCTATTGCGTCGTCCAATATGGAATAATTTATAATGATCCCGCTCCCACTTGCTGTAGCTTGCTGAATTGGCGCCTCCACACCATATCCAACCGCATACCATGCTTGCCTGCACCAATAAAAAGTTATATTATATAACAAATATCATCAAATCAATTGCAGTGCAGTCGCAAACAATCAGAAGGAACGCCACATGCAGGCCGGCAAACAGAATATCAATGTCACAATCGAAGGCAAGCTGGCCTATTTGACATTTTGCCGCCCTGAAAAGCGTAACGCCATCAATGATCGCACGCTGGATGAGCTGCGGGCCTTTTTCTCTAATCCTCCCAAGGGCATTCGTTGTGTTATCATGAGCGGTGAAGGCGGTCATTTCTCCGCCGGTCTCGACCTCTCCGAAGCGGTACAAAGGGAGGCGGCTGAGGTATTTGAACATTCCCGCGGCTGGCATGAAATCATGGAAATGATGCAGTTTGGCGGATTGCCGATCGTTGCAGCGATGCAAGGGGCCGTTATGGGCGGCGGGCTAGAAATTGCAGCGGCCACGCATGTGCGGATTGCAGAACCATCGGTAAAATTCCAGCTCCCCGAAGGCAAGCGCGGCATTTATGTTGGCGGCGGCGCCACCGCCCGCATTTCCCGTATCGTCGGCCCTGACCGCATGACGGAGATGATGCTGACTGGACGCATCTATTCCGGGGAAGAGGGGCAGAGGATTGGGCTCGCCCATTATCTGGTTGGCGAAGGCGAAGCCATGAGCAAAGCTCAGGAATTGGCTGAGAACATCGCCACCAATTCAACCCTGATCAACAAGATGGTGATACAGGGTATTTCGCGGATCAACGACATGAGCCGCGCCGATGGCCTTTATGTGGAAAGCCTGACTGCAGCGCTAACCCAGACCGGGCCGGACGCTCGCGAGGGGCTTCAGGCCTTCCTTGAAAAACGCAAACCCAACTTCTCATAGAAGCGACCGTGGCCACCGCTTTCCCAAACAAGCTTATTTGACGACGGCTGAACGTTTTTAAGATTGATGCCAGGCCGCGTCTGCGCTAATACGCCTTCCGAACGGTGACAAACGCGAATCTCGCATAGCCACTGTTTCGGTGCGCCCGTAGCTCAGCTGGATAGAGTGTTGGATTCCGATTCCAAAGGTCACAGGTTCGAATCCTGTCGGGCGCGCCATCTAATTTCCTAGTGCATTGAACTCAAAAACGACTTAAGGTTTCAGAACCTTAGCGGAAGCCCTCTTGTACACCAACTGGTCACACACGAGCGGGACACATGCT
>JBNLGT010000006.1:0-67199 GCA_050306195.1 Ensifer sp. | reverse complement strand
CGGGAGCAACATTGCTGCTGTTCGGCCATCATAGTGGCCGTTCGAGACTTGCCGGTACTCCTGTCGCCATCCCGGCAAGGATACTTCTTGCTCCATGGCATCATTGAAGATGGTCTCTGTATACACGCCGTGCATCGCATTTATTCCACTTCATCGGGTTCAGGCATATTTTTGCGTAAAAGCCAAAACAATCTTCAGATACTGCTCTCTGCGGGCGCTCGTGTGAAGGAAACACAGGCGTAATATTTTCCCAAAACAGCCACGGCGCCTGACACCCCCTGGATTGGTATCAATCAGCCTAGTTGCGGCCGGTTTTCATCGCTTTCATACCATTTTCCGAATGCGCTTTCATATGCGAGAGCAATGCTCAATACATCCTGGTCGCGATAGGACTTTCCAACGATCTGAATTCCGGTCGGCACTCCACTCGGCGCGCGCCCCGATGGCATGCTGACAACCGGGCAGCGGCTGAGGGTGTTGAAGGGATGGGTCAACAGCCAGCCCATCATCGGCTCAACATCTTTTCCGTTTATCTGCAGTCCGCCCTTGGGATCGAAGTCTGCCGCGACAGCGGGTATAGCCAAAGTCGGACAAATGAAGGCGTCAAAGTTCTCCATCATTGGCCCAAAGGTCGCATACATCTCTCCGGCGACCTCAAGAGACTTCAGATATTCCCTCATTCCGTTGGAGCGCGCTTCCTTCGCGAAGGCGAGGGTATAGTCACTGAGCTGGTCGCCGTGCGTATCCAGATATTGTGCGACCCATGTCCCGAAGATTGATGCGAGATAGTCACGGGCAGCGTTTTCGGCGCTTATGGTCCAGCCAAGGTCAACCTCGACGACCTCCGCGCCCATGTCTTCGAAGCGGCGAATTGCCTCCATTGTATTCCTGCGGACTTCGTCGCTGATTTGTTTGAAGCCAAGATTGATAGAATAGGCGATCCGCTTCGATTTCATGCTTGCCGGCTCGTTCCGGACTTCGATCTTCGGCCGCAAAGAGGCTACATCGAGAGGGTGGGGTCCACTCATGACGTTCTGCATCAATATGCAATCGGCGACGCTACGGGCAAGCGGCCCGGGATGGTTATAAAAATCGAGGCTGAAAGGTGCGAGGTCGGCATTCCGGCCGTAGGGCGGCTTGTAGCCGACTACTCCACAAGCCGATGCTGGAATGCGGATAGACCCCGCGATATCCGAACCGGAAGATAGCGTTGTAAATCCCGCAGCAAGCGCAGCCGCAGCACCACCCGAGGAGCCGCCGGTAGTGAAGTCGCGGTTCCACGGATTGCGGGTAACACCCCACAGCCGCGAACGCGTGAAGCCGGCACAGGAAAATTCTGGCGTGGTGGTTCGTCCGAGGATAACCGCTCCGGCATTGATGAGTTGCTCGTTCACCGGCGACGTCACTGTGGCCACTTCGTCCTTGAAGATCAGCGAGCCAAATGTCGTGACGGTATTGCCAACTTATCTTATTCAGTCAGTAGGGTGGCCCTTTTAGACGGATTTCAGGCGTTGATTTCGCCTGTGTAGTCCTCCCATAAGCCGAATGCATCTGCTCTTGCATGCCGGTATGAGGCAGCAGACAGTTTGTATCGGCGCGGCCGGAAGATCGTGTTGATCTGATCGTGGGCGGACAGAAACCGTTGAGCTTGCCGGGGAGACTTGAACCGGCCAAAGATCTTCTCCCGTTTGCGTGTCGGGCGATGGGAATTTTCAATCCTGTTGTTCAATCCCTTGTGAGCGCGATGATCAGCATCTGGAGCAAGGGCCTTTACCGGCTTGGTGTAGCTGCGCAGCTTGTCGGTCACCACAACCCTGGGCTCGCCGAATTGCGTGACCAGCGCGCCAAAGAAACGCCTGGCCGCCTTAGCGTTCCGGCGGGGTTGAACCAGGATGTCGAGCACCTCTCCCTCGCCGTCAATTGCCCGCCAGAGCCAGTATTTCACACCGCCAATGACGATCACGGCTTCATCCAGATGCCATTTGCTGTTTGGCTTTGGTCTGTCCCGGCGAATGCAGCGCGCAAAATGCCGGCCAAACCGGTTCACCCATTTGCGGATTGTTTCCCGGCTGACAAAAATACCCCGTTCCGCCAAGAGATCTTCAACATCTGCCGTACTCAACGCGAACCGATGATAGGCCCAAACCGCATAAGAAATGATCGATCGAGGAAAACGGAAGCCCTTAAGGCGCGGAAAATCGAGACGCTCAACCATCTCAGCGATCTACCAAACACAAGCGCGGTCAGCAAGTTGGCAATACCAATTTTAGGCATGCCTGCAATCTGCGTTACACGACACCCCATGCCCGAAACCTCCCCCTCCCCGTCATCTCCCGCAGCCCGAGTTCCAAAACAATCCGCCGCGCCGCCTGTGGCGTGACGCCGAGGGTCTTCGCCACCATCCCGGCCGACACCAGTGGCTTTGCCATCACCAGCTCGACCAGCTCCGGCAGTTTTGACGACGTTCGGCGTCCATCCAGATTTCGCTCGAACATCGTGCGCGCCAACGCCAGCCGATCATGCTCCTTCAGCCCGATCTCGGCGGCCGCCAAAAGTCCATGCGCGATGGCGAGCAGCCGGGTTTCGCGATCGCGATGCCGGCGCCGATCGACGGGAATGGTTTTCAGGCCGAGATTGAATGCGGCCAGATGAGCACCTGAGGTGATACCGGCCTTACGCAGGATTGAAGCGCAAAACAGCCGGCCGAGCCAGGGCGCATGCTGAAGCACGGACAGTTCGTTCCAAGCATCGAGGGTGACGATCGCCTGCAGCACCGCCGGCAAGTCTTGTGACTGCCGCAGCACGCCGCGCCATTCCTCCAGCCGCGCGTCCTCGTCCCAGTCGGGATCGTAGATCATCGGATCTTTTTCCGCCGCGCTGGCGCGGCCCGGCCGCGTTGCGTTTTCGATCGCGGCCTCCGATCTGGCTAGCACCGCATCGATGGCGGCATAATCAACGCTAGGCAGATTTTCGGCCTTTTCATTATCGTCGCCCTCCCCTTCTCGATCGACGGCGGGCACGGGTCGCATGTTGCCAGCCGGCTCCGCCCCCTCGACGCCCACCAAGTTGATGTCCGACGTCTGTCGCAGCGCCCGAACGCCGTCAGCAGAAAGCGCCCAATCCGGTGACTGTCCAGAAATGCGGCGGCGGGTGCGCAACACGTCGCGAGCGATGGCGAGTTCGTGGGTGGGGGTTCGGGTATCGCGAAAGGCGTCGTGGAGGACGAGGTCTTCGAGATGCACCAGTTCGCCGTCGATCCACAGCGAGGCGCAGGCATCGGTGAATTGGGTGCGTTCGATCCAACCTGCGCCGACGGGCGAACGCGCAATCCGCTCGTCCAGACGCGTCAGCGCGACGCCGGCGTCGAAAGCCGGCTGCATCAGGGCACTCATGCTGATTTTCGTGAGATCGTAAGCCATTGAATTTATGGTAAATGATTTGCTAAAGGAACTCTATATAAATATTAAAGTTCCTCACATGATATGTTTTATGGACGGGGTTATAATCTTTGATAAGTAACCCTTATCGGAGGTTATTGATCTGGACTCGCAAATCAGCGAAAATCAACCCGAAGCTCGGCCCGCTCGGCCGTCAAAACCGCTGAAACGGAGCATTGCCGTGGCCAAATCAGAAAACGCCAAGTCCGCCGTCGATCGCCGCGCCAACGAACTCGACACCATCGCCGCCGTCCTGCCAATCGACCGCCGCGACGAATTGGCCGAACTTCTGACAGATCAGGACATCGAGACGCTGCGCCATCTGGTCAATGAGGGTATGGGCGACAACACCCTGCGCGCCCTCACTTCCGATCTGGCCTATCTGCAGGCCTGGTCACTCGCCGCGACCGGCGCCTCCCTCCCCTGGCCAGCACCCGAAGCGCTGCTGCTCAAATTCGTTGCCCACCATCTGTGGCAACCCGACCAGCGCGACATTGATCCTCAACACGGTATGCCAGCTGATGTGGAACAGAGGCTGCGCGAGCAACGCTTCCTCCGTTCTTCCGGACCGCATGCGCCCGACACGGTGCGCCGGCGGCTTGCCAGCTGGTCGACCCTGACGAAATGGCGCGGACAGGCGGGCACCTTCTCGTCGCCTTCGCTCAAAGCCGCGATACGCCTCGCCGTCCGTGCAACACCGCGTCCAAGAAAGCGCAAGAGCGCCAAGGCGATCACCGGCGACGTTCTGGCCAAGATGCTCGCCACCTGCGGCACAGACAGCCTCCGTGATATCCGTGATCAAGCAATCCTGATGGTGGCCTTTGCATCGGGCGGTCGCCGTCGCAGCGAGATTGCCGGTTTGCGCAAAGAACAGCTCACCGTCGAGCCCCCCATCCCCGTCGAAAACGGCCCTCCCCTCCCCTCTCTCGCCATCCATCTGGGTCGCACCAAGACGTCCGGTGCCGAAAGCGATGAGATCGTTTATCTGACGGGGCGTCCTGTGGATGCGCTTAACGCCTGGCTTGCGATTGCCAATATCGAGACGGGGAGCATCTTTCGGAAGATCGATCGCTGGGGCAATGTTTCGAAGCGGGCGTTGGAGCCGAGTGCCGTCAATGCGATCGTCAAGCAGCGGGCGGCTATGGCGGGGTTGGATCCGCGGGAGTTTTCGGCGCACGGCCTGCGTTCGGGCTATCTGACCGAGGCTGCCAACCGAGGTGTTCCGCTGCCAGAGGCCATGGAGCAGTCGCGGCATCGTTCGGTGCAACAGGCGTCAAGCTACCATAACAGCGCAACACGTCGCAGTGGGAGAGCTGCCAGGCTGCTTTGACTATACGATGTGTCGCCGTCGTATTTTCCCTGTAAACACCTGATAAAGCTTATATTTTGTGGCGTGAGCGTTCTGCGATATTTGAAAGATCAACTTTCTTGCCTGCAACGTCAGCCACGATCCTTAGTGTGCCGCCCAGAGATTCGACATAATCGCGAAGCGTCGAAAGCTTCATGTCGTCACGCCTCTCCAGTCTGGAAACATTGTTCTGCTTAAATCCGGTTCCAGCAGACACGTCCTCCTGCGTTCGACCAGCAAGCGCCCGCAATTCGCGCAAATTGTGCGCAATAACCAACTCCTCTGTGCGGGCAGCAATCGCTTGCTGTTCACCCTCAGGAAGAGTCTTTAAAAGCTTGTCGAGATCATCCATGTTTTTTCTCCAACTTGCTCAAATGCTCGCCGTATCGTTTGTCGGCCAAATCAATCAACCGTTTGTAGAAGAGCTTTTGGCTCACCCCACTTTTGGCCCCACCGCAGAGGACAACAGCCTTTCGCTCAGGATCGAAAGCAAAGGCAAAACGCCACTGAACCTTCAGCACCTTAACACGCAGTTCTTTCATATTTGCGTGCTTGGAACCTTCAAGTGTATCGACTTCAGGCCGTCCTAAGCGAAAGCCTTTTTCGCGAAGTAACAGCAAATGCGCCAAAAACTCTACGCGGACGTCACTTGGAAGGTCTTCGATTTCATCCTTGAAACGGTCGTGAAACTCGACCTTCCATTTTGTCATTTAATATCCTAAATGATATAGATACTTAAAGAGATATAGCCCGTCATTGCCCTGAATGCAATAGCGGCCTCTTTCTTGAGGCACTCACAACTGATCAGTTATTGTTGCCTTATGACTTTGGAAAGCCGACTTGCACGGATTATGATATGTCGATAGAATCAATTTTTGTCGACATGTTTCCACAACGTGTCGATGCCATCGACATATTCTTGCGACATGTCGACCAAACCAGGATTGATCGACATGACATTTCGCCCGGACCTTCCCTATAACGATCTTCCCCCATTGCCTCCCAAAGACGATGTCGAGACGAAGGCTGTCCTGAAGGCTTGCATCGCCGCCAGGGCGTCACTCGCCGAACTGCGGGTGTCAGGACAACTCATCCCCAATCAGTCCGTCCTTATCAACTCGATCCCGCTGCTTGAGGCGCAGGCGAGTTCGGAAATCGAGAATATTGTCACGACGGCCGATCGGCTGTTCCGTTTTGCCAACGAACCCGGGGATCGGGCCGATCCTGCGACAAAAGAAGCTCTGCGATATCGCACAGCGCTCAATGAGGGATTTCAATCGCTGAAAGATCGCCCGGTTTCGATATCCACGGCGGTTGCCGTGTGCCGCAGGATCAAGGGCGTTGACCTGGATATTCGTTCCACGCCCGGCACGGCACTTTTAAACGAAGCGACGGGCACGGTGATTTACACCCCGCCTGAAGGGCAGGAACGGCTCCGGAGCAAATTGGCCAATTGGGAACGCTATATCCATGAAGCGGAAGATGTCGATCCGCTCATCCGGCTCGCAGTGATGCACTATCAGTTTGAAGCCATTCACCCTTTCATAGATGGTAACGGACGCACTGGCCGCGTCCTCAATCTTCTTTACCTGGTCGATAAAGGCCTATTGGATATTCCCGTCCTCTATCTCAGCCGATACATTATCGAAAACAAGCGCGCTTATTACGATCGGCTTCTGGCCGTCACGACGAATGGCGCCTGGGAGGACTGGATCCTTTATGTGCTCGAGGCTGTACGTGAGACCTCTGATTGGTCAACGGCACGGATTCGCACCATTCGTGATTTGCTCGATCAGACCGCAGAACGCATCCGCCGTGATCTCCCGAAGATCTACTCGCGTGAACTCGCGGAAATCATCTTTGTCAATCCGTACTGCCGGATCAGTGATCTCGTAGATACCGGCATTGCTAAGCGTCAGGCCGCGTCTGCTTACCTGAAAGCGCTCGTTGAGAACGGCTTGCTTGAAGAGGTAAAAGCCGGACGAGAGAACCTCTACCTCAATCCGGCCCTGCTCGCGCTCCTTCGCGACCGGACCACGGCTCGGGCCGCCTGATGGCCCGCGCGATCAAAAAAACCTATCTGATCTGTCATTCGGCGTGACGAGAGGACCCCACCCGCCTTAAATATTTCAAAGTCTTATCGCGCCGATCGGGGTTGAAGCCCCGTGCCGAGTCACAGCTACATCCAAAAAGGATCCCTGAAGCAGGGTTGTTTCAGTCGATTTCCGTTTTCAATATGCTTGAGATTGAAAGACTGCCTGCATTTCTCTATATTGCATTCAATGCAATCATATGAGGAAATGTGAAGCATGGCTTCAATTACCATTCGCAACGTTCCAGACGAAGTGCATCGCGCACTCCGCGTCAGAGCAGCCTTGCACGGACGGAGCGCGGAAGCCGAAATCCGCAACATTCTGGAACAGGCAGCTAAACCGGAAGGCCGTTTGAAGCTCGGGACACTGCTGGCTTCAATTGCACGCGAAGCCGAAGGGCTGACAGATGCTGAAGCTGAACGCATCAACCAGCTTCGCGACAAGACGCCAGCGGAACCAATGAGCTTTGAATGATCGTTCTCGATACCAACGTGATTTCCGAACTGTGGAAGGTCGAACCGGACGCCAATGTATTAGCATGGATCGACGCGCAAATGGTCGAAACTCTCTATCTTTCCACGGTCACTATTGCCGAACTGCGTTACGGCCTGGCCTCGATGCCAGAGGGCAAGCGGCAGTCGATCTATCAGAATCGTTTGGAGCGAGAGGTTTTGCCCGCTTTCACCGGACGAATTCTGTCCTTCGATCTGGACGCTTCGCAAGCCTATGCCCAGCTCATGGCTCGCGCAAGACAGACAGGCAAGGCGATTGGCAAGGCTGACGGATATATCGCAGCTACGGCGGCGGCACACGGCCTGATGGTTGCCACACGCGACACAAGTCCGTTTGAGGCCGCTGGTCTAAACGTCATCAACCCGTGGGGTTCTTCGCAATGAGGCTTGCGGCATATGTGTCGAGATTCCATGCCTTTATCGATACATTTTGCGAATATGTCGATCGGAACAACACTACGCGTGTTCATATTCTCCGAGTTAAATCGGTATGAAGAAACCAGGGGGAAGACTTATAGGCTATGCCCGTGTGTCAACGGACGAACAGGCCACAAAAGCCCAGGAGATGGAACTGAAGGCGGCCGGATGCGATCTGATCATCCAAGAGCATGGATCTGGCGTCTCTCGAGCGCGCCCTGCCCTGGCCAAACTGGTTCAGGAGATCAACGCCGGCGAAACGTTGGTTGTCGTCCGCTTGATCGCCTTGCGCGGTCTGTGAGCCACTTGCTCGATGTGATTGAAGATCTGACGGTGAAGGGCGCGCATTTCCGCTCGCTCAGTGATCCAATCGACACAACAACACCTCCGGGCATGTTCTCACTGCAGGTTCTTGGCGCTGTCGCCCAATTGGAGCGTGCGTTGATTTCCGAACGGACAAAGGCAGGTATCAAGTCCGCAAAGGCCAAAGGAAAGCTTCCTGGTAATCCTGGGATCCGGGAACGACGGCCAGAAGCTCTCGCAAAAATGACGGCCGCACAAAAGGCGGCTTATGGCGCACGAATCCAATCGACCGCAAATGACTGGCTGCCGACCGTGCGACGCATGCGACCTGACCACACCTGGGACGATATTGCGAGGGTTTTGAAGAACCGCGGCTTCGACTGGACGCCTGAGCGGCTCCGTCGTGCTGTCAGATGGATGGTTTCAGAGGGGATGGCTGATAAAGCACTTCTGCGAAAGTCGCCGCCCCGTCCGCCAGAAGATCGCCTCATGACACTTGTTGCCGGGATCCACTCGTCCAATCCTGAATTGACATTGCGCGAGATCGCCAACCAACTCGAGCGTTTGCACGAACGGACACCGCGCGGCGGCACCAAATGGGCGCCCTCTTCCGTCAAGAACCTGATTGACCGTGCCAGACGCAATGGCCTACTCGATGGCAACGCGGCAGATCTGCCGAGGTGATTTCTATGCGCGAACGCAATACTCATCGCGCGCCTGAGGTTTAGCGCGGAATCCACGAAGACTTCGTAAACGATGGAGTAACCATAATTGGAAACCATGTCGATTAGCTCCCGGGACGACTTCGCTCAGTGGGCAATGCAGCGCGCAAGCGAGATTGTTGCCGCACAAGGATCAGAGCTCGCCACTGCAGCCCGATCCGGCGATGAAGCAAAAATCTCACAAACCGCAAACGATCTCGGACAAGCGATTGTCGATGCCTTGATGGATAGCTTCGACTGCCTTCTCGATGATGACGAGGGCTAGCACAAGAACCAAGGTTCACTGTCGGCGCGCTGATCATGTCTGCGGCTTCTTCAGCGTGCTGCGAAGGGCATCCGAAACGACGTATCCACCCTGCCCCTGCTCATCCGCGTCCATCGAAGCTGTTTGCGTCTTCACTTCACTCTTGATCGTCTCGAGTTTTGCCCTGTAAAGCGCCATAATCATTGGCCAGGTCGAGAATTGCCCCTCCCGCGCCCTGTCCGTCAGACTTCTGAGATAACCGCCCGGATTGTTGATCTGATCGGCTCTCTGCAAGATTGCGGCCAGCGTAATTGCAGCGTTTGTTTCACCCATGGCTTCACAGGCCTCCTGCCAGGCGCTCGGGCTGATACCCAGCACCGGTCGGGCCACCTCGGCGGCCACCAGCAGATCCCTCCAGCGGCTTATCTGGCCATGCTGGGCGTAGTCCTTCACGTCCGGGCAAGCCTCAAGCACCATACCCAATGGTAAATCCCGTTTCGGCAAGCTCCGCAGGTTGCTGTTTTCCTCAGGGGTGCCGCTCGCTTCATCTTTTTTTCCAAAGGCGTGTTCCGATTCAAGATAGTGATCTGGATTTGAATTCTGTATGTGGCGACCATTTTGGGACTCATTGGCATCCGGATTCTCTGTTTTTGCAAAAGATTCCAATACGTCACGCACGTCTTGCCACAAATCCTGGAGTTCGTCGCAAAGGCTCTCGACCACCTGGCGGGGTGCGGTGCGTGGAAGACGACCAATGATCTCCTGATAAATCTGGCTCACTCGACCCCAATTGCCCGGAACACCCTCTTCAATGCCGGCGTCGATCATCTTCACGATGTCACGACGAAGCAGCGTCAGTCGCTCTTTAGCGACCTTGAAGGCTTTCTTCTCGGCTTCTACGGCCTCGGCAAGCTCTTCGAACTCGGCCGCTCGCGCGACGATCGGCGAAAGATCGAAACCATAGGCTTGTTCAACCTGCCCTCCTCGGCCCTTGCGCGCGAAGCGCTTACCGTTCGGACTGTCGCGGCGAATGATCAATCCGCATTCCACCAGGATCGCCAGGTGGCGCCGCAGCGTTGTTGGAGGCATACCGTTCGCACGGGCCATGAGCTGTTCGTTTGATGGCCAAACGACAAGCGTTCCATCACTTGAAAGCTCATTGTCCGGATGGAAGGACAAAAGCGCGTTGAGAATGGCAAGGCCCCTGTCCGTGGCGCCCAAAGGATCACGGGCCTTGCGGATCGAATGGAAGACTTTCCACTTTTCGACTGTCGCCCCTTCGGGCATAGATTTCGCGGCAACTTGGCTGGCCATTAGGCCAAGCGACATCGGCCGCCGCCCAAAGGGCGTCGTTGAGATATGCGTCTGCATTTTTCTTTCACCTATCGATAGGCAATAGAAATCTGCTCGCCGAAATGGCGTTCGCGACTCAAAAGAGTCTTGACTGTGATTCTCGGAAGTGCGATTCTTAAGTTGCTGAAAATAAGAAGGGGCTTCCGGAAGCGATTTCGGTGGCCTTTTTCTTTGCCAATTTTCTCTGGCCGCTGTTAGCAGCCGCTCGTTTAGTTGTCGTCCTCCTCTCTGCTGGCTTGAAACTGCTGATAGAGGTCATCTAGTTGCGCTGAAACAAAACGTGCAAAATCCGGAACGACCTTTTCTTCGAAGATCAAAGACGTCTTACCGTCTCGGTCTTCAATCTTCGCCGCACGCTTACCGGTCGGCGTCTTCCAAACACTTTGACTGGTGGCTTTGGATTTCCCGCCCTTCTTCGTCTCCAGTGCACGTAAGACTGCTTGGAACCGTGCGTCACTCGCTGCAGCGTCCAGCATTCCGTCGTTAAGAATTGTGTCAGCGTCAAAGTCGTCACCGGCACGATCGAGCCCATCGACAAGCTTCAACCAACGCGCGCGACCCGCCTTTGGCGCTGGTCCAATGCGCCTAACCAGGCGTTCTGGTACCCGGCGCGCAACACCTATGTATCGGCTCACATCGGCTTTGTCAGAGCACAATGCCGAGATTATTGTCTGCCGATCGCAGCCCGAGTCTTCAAGGTTCTTTGCGAAAAACGCTCTCTCGATAAAGGTTAGATCTTCTCGATCAAGGTTCTCCCGACCTTGTGCAACGAAGAGTTCTTGATCTGTCAGTTTTCTAATTATCGCGCGAACTGGCTGATTCAGCTCCTTGGCAGCTCTGAGACGCCGACGTCCGTATGCAATCTGAAAGCGTCCAGTACCATTAGGGCTGGGCCGAACCAGAATAGGAACCTGTTGCCCATTATCAGCAATGGATTGGACTAATTCGTCGAAAGCCGGATCAACATCGGTCGGAATTCGATCTGCAATTGGAGACTGCTCAATTGCGTCGGGTTCGAGCTCAACGACAACGTCGCCTTTTTCTAGCTGCTCCTGCAATCGGGTAGCGAGTTTCGCGCCGTCTGTCATCTGCTTTAACGACGTGCCCATTGCAGAGATCGCCCCGGTGCGAACCCGGTCAGTGGGCTTTTCGCCCTCTGGTGTAGCCGCAGTCGGTGTTGGCTTCTTCAGGTAGAGAGAGTTGATTGCATCTTTCCTGCTCATGGGCGAACATCCAATGTTGACCATTCGCGGCTGAATGGGAGACGCGTTGGGAGCTCCCAACGCGCGCTGTCATAGCGCCGGGAGGAGGCGCGACTTAAAAACTGTTGGGAGCTCCCAACAGACTTCTCATAGCCGTCCCATCCCCAACAAAACAATGAGCTGTTGGGAGCTCCCAACAAGATCGCACTGGACGTTACAAGCCATGAGGTCATGACCGCCCCCAAGCCAATTTCATCAAGCTTTCGATCTCACCATTTACCGCCGTAAGCGATTCCATGGCACGGTCGTACGTTGTCCTCGTGAGATTGCCTGGGCCGATTTCGTAAAGCGTCTGTTTGGTAAGCCCTGCGTCGGAAATAGCAGCGGACTTTACCATGGCATTCGTCAGAACGTGATCGTCAAATAGGTTCCGCAACAGTGCGACCACTTTGGTTTGCGGCGCGTCCTGTGGTTCATACCTAGTCAGCAAATATCTTACGAAATCAAACTTCAGAGCACCACCTGCCTCACGAACCACACCTAGCAGATCACGAGTCATTAGAAGGAATTGGCTCATTGAGGATACGTCGAGCATCTGCGGATGAACCGTAACGATCATAGACGTCGCCGCACACAGGCCTGCAAGCGTCAGAAAGCCAAGCTGGGGAGGGCAGTCAATCACGACAACGTCGTAGTCATCTGCTACCTCATCCAGTGCGCTGGCGACCCGTGCAAAAAAGATAGAACCCCCATCCGATGCACTTCCGTCCGCCAATGCCTTCGGCGTCGTATGCTCAAACTCCATCAGTTCCAAATTCCCCGGAACTAGATCAAGACCGTCAAAGTAGGTGCTCCGGATTACGTCCCGCAACGGGCGCCGGTCTTGGTCATAGCGTATCGAGGCATACAGCGTTTGGTTATGGCCAACATGCAGCTCTGGAAGAACACCAAGTAACGCAGAAAGACTCGCTTGCGGATCGAGATCGACAGCGAGCACTCTGTATCCTTGGAGGGCCAAGTATTGTGCAAGATGGGCCGATGTCGTCGTCTTTCCCGACCCTCCCTTAAAGTTGGTTACAGCCAGGACCTGCAAATGCTCATTTTCACGTCGCCAAGGAACAAATTCAATTGCTTCACGCCCCCGAGCGGTCTGCGCGAAGATCCGTCTGATCTCATTGATATCGGCAAGTGTATAAAGGCGCCGCCCGTTACTTGTCGTTTCAGGTTGCGGTCCGTCTCCGGCCAACGTCATCTTTCTAAGAGTAGAATCCGACACCCCAATTAGCCGAGCGGCTTCACCCGACGTAAACCGTCGCAAAATCTTGCTTGCAGCAGGAGGAAAAAGCGCCTCGCTAATGCTTTGGAGCTGGGAACCGAGCAGTTCCGCGTGCGAGCCGATGACGTCATCGACATCGGGAAGTGCTGATCGGTTAATTTGCATAGAAGCGTTCACGCTAATCTCTTTAATCACGGTTTTTACGCCAAACGGCGCAATTTCCGTGATGATACTCAAGAAGCGTTTCACGGCAAGAATATTTTGGTTAACAAAACCTTAACGACATCAGTTCTGTGCCAACTCGCAACATGCATAATTCCATAGTTTAACATTATATTACAATCTCTTAATCTCCACCAACAGCCGAATTCGTTCCCATTTCGTTTTACTGTGAATCATGCAACAGCTCGACAGCTGATTTGACCGATACGTCGCTTCAGGCAACGAAGTCTGAAGACTCACGCCCGACTCACCCACCAATAATTTTGTAGGATTATACAATTTCGGAGCGTGATTGTTCTGTGCTGAAACCTGCTTCAGACGAATTCTGACGGAGAACAGCATGCAGATTGTGGCGATTTCGAAACCCAGTTCGGACTACGAGCGGAAACTCATCGACAGGCAACATCAGTTGCGGGCAAGGGTCTTTGCCGAGCGCCTCGGATGGGAGGTGAATGTTGTCGATGGGCGAGAACGCGACAGTTTCGATGCATTGAATGCGACCTACATCTTGGCTGTCGCGAACAAGGACAGTGTCGTCGGCTGCGCCCGTCTTCTTCCTTCGCTGGGCCCGACAATGATCACCGACGTGTTTCCATCGCTCATAGACGGGAGTTCGTACAGCCCCAACACGACAATGGCGGAAAGCTCGCGTTTCTGCGTCGACACGAGACTTGAACAGGGCAGGGGGCACGGCTCCGTTCACGAAGCGACACTGACCATGTTTGCCGGGATCCTCGAATGGTCCCTGGCGAACAACGTCTCCGAAATCGTCACTGTCACCGATCTGAGGTTCGAACGGATCCTTGCCCGCGTCGGCTGGCCGCTTACCCGTATTGGAGAGCCCGAGCAAATCGGCGTGACCGAGGCCGTAGCAGGCACGCTTCCGGTCGACATGGAAACGTTTGAAGCGCTTCGGCCAGAGGAATACGCGTCCGAGCTTCGTGCCTTAGCACAAGCTGCGTGAGGGACACCGGTGACCCAGTTGCGCTCCCACCCAAGACTTGTCCGCAAACTCCAGGAAGCCCTTGGAGATCAGATTTGCGTAGCACTTGATGACGCTAATGTCGTCGAGATCATGCTCAACCCGGATGGAAAGCTGTTTATCGAACGGCTCGGCCACGGTGTTGCAGCCGCAGGTGAACTGTCCGCATCTTCGGCCGAAATGGTGATCGGCGCCGTTGCCCATGCGCTGCAGGCGGAAGTCGATATCGATCAGCCGATCATATCCGGGGAACTGCCAATCGGCGGGCATCGCTTTGAAGGATTGTTGCCGCCAGTTGTCGAGCGTCCAGCTTTTACGATCCGCCGTCGGGCGTCCCGGCTTATACCCCTTGAGGAATATGTCCGCACGGGTGTCATGACTGAGTGTCAGGCAAGCACGATCCAGAGCGCAATTTCCGCGCGCTTGAATATCGTGATTTCCGGGGGAACCGGGTCTGGGAAAACAACGCTCGCTAATGCAGTAATCAATGAGATCGTTAAATTTGCGCCTGATGACCGGCTGGTCATTCTGGAAGACACAGCCGAAATCCAGTGTGCGGCGGAAAATGCCGTGCTTCTTCATACGAGCAGCAATATCGACATGGGCCGTCTTCTGAAAAGCACGATGCGTCTGCGCCCCGACCGCATCATTGTCGGCGAAGTGCGCGATGGCGCTGCACTCACACTCTTGAAAGCCTGGAATACCGGCCATCCGGGCGGGGTCGCAACGATCCACTCCAACACCGCCATGTCGGCGCTGCGACGCCTTGAACAGCTCACGGCAGAAGTCAGTCAGCAGCCGATGCGCGAAGTCATCGGCGAGGCGGTCGATCTGATCATATCCATCGAAAGGACCGCGCGTGGCCGGCGGGTGAGGGATGTCATCCATGTCGATCGGTTCGTCAACGGCGAATACGAGATCGAATCCGATCAGCTGACGGAAGAGCAGGAGGCACTCCATGTCGGTTAAGATGCGCCTCATCAAGATGATTGGCACCGCTGCAATCATCTCACTGGCAGCATTTGCTCCAGCCCTCTCCAGCTCAGGCGGCAGCCTTCCCTGGGAAGGCCCGCTTCAACAGATCCAGCAATCGATAACCGGCCCGGTCGCCGGCTACATCGCGCTGACGGCCGTTGCCATTGCCGGCGGCATGCTGATCTTCGGCGGTGAGCTCAACGATTTTGCCCGTCGGCTTATGTATGTGGTCCTCGTCGCCGGAATTCTGCTGGGTGCCACGACTATCGTTGGCCTGTTCGGTGCAACAGGCGCCTCCATCGGAATTGCCAGTAACGTTTCTACGCAGACCTTGCTCGATATGGACAGGGAGGGGGCTGATGGTTGAGTCCGGCTCCCGTCTGCACCGCAATCGCATCCACCGTGCGCTTTCACGACCGAACCTGCTTATGGGTGCGGATCGGGAACTTGTTCTCCTGACCGGACTGGCGGCCGTCATTTTAATCTTCGTGGTTTTGACCATTTACTCTGCGCTGGTCGGGATTGCGATCTGGTTCGTGATTGTTGGCCTCTTAAGGCTGATGGCAAAGTCCGATCCGTTGATGCGGCAGGTCTATGTGCGGCATATTTCCTACAAGTCCTATTACAAGGCGACATCGTCGCCCTGGCGGCGATACTGAGGGGCTTGAGAATGGTTGCCCTCAAACGTTTTCGCAATACCGGCCCATCCTTTGCCGATCTCGTTCCCTATGCCGGTCTTGTCGATAATGGCATCATGCTCTTGAAGGACGGAAGCCTGATGGCAGGTTGGTATTTTGCCGGGCCTGACTCTGAAAGTGCCACTGATCTTGAACGCAACGAGCTGTCGCGCCAGATCAATTTAATCCTCTCCCGGCTTGGCAGTGGATGGATGATCCAGGCTGAGGCCGTTCGTATTCCAACGGTTGCCTATCCTGGCGAGGATCAATGCCATTTTCCGGACCCGGTCACGCGAATGATTGACGCCGAGCGCCGTACACATTTTGCGCGCGAGCAGGGACATTTCGAAAGCAAGCATGCGCTGATCCTGACGCACCGGCCATTGGAGCCAAAACGGTCAGCTCTCAGCAAATATATCTACTCTGATCAGGAGAGCCGCAAAACCTCTTATGGCGACACGGTACTGCAGGCGTTCAAAACCGCCATTCGGGAAGTTGAGCAATATCTTTCCAACACGATCTCAATTCGCCGCATGGAAACACGTGAAGTTACCGAGCGGGGAGGGGAGCGCATAGCACGCTATGATGAGCTGTTTCAGTTTGTCCGCTTCTGCATTACCGGCGAGAACCATCCGATCCGCTTGCCCGATATTCCCATGTATCTCGATTGGGTTGCGACAGCTGAACTCGAACATGGTCTGACCCCGAAAGTCGAAAACCGTTTTCTTGCCGTCGTTGCAATCGATGGCCTTCCCTCAAAAAGCTGGCCGGGGATCCTGAATAGCCTTGATCTGATGCCGCTGACCTATCGCTGGTCGACGCGTTTTATCTTTCTCGATGCAGAGGAGGCGCGCGCAAAGCTCGAGCGCACGCGCAAGAAGTGGCAGCAGAAGGTTCGCCCATTCTTTGACCAGCTGTTCCAGACGCAAAGCCGATCGGTTGACCAGGACGCTTTTGCCATGGTCGCCGAGACAGAGGACGCTATTGCCCAAGCGTCCTCCCAGCTTGTCGCCTATGGCTACTATACCGCCGTAATCGTTCTTTTCGACGAAACCAGAACACGTCTGCAGGAAAAGGCTGAAGCCATCCGCAGATTGATCCAGGCGGAAGGTTTTGGTGCCCGTATTGAAACGCTGAATGCAACGGACGCCTATCTCGGGAGCCTGCCAGGCAACTGGTATTGCAATATCCGCGAGCCGCTCATCAATACCAACAATCTCTCCGACCTGATGCCGCTGAATTCGGTCTGGTCGGGCAATGCCGTTGCGCCATGCCCGTTTTATCCGCCGAACTCGCCGCCTTTGATGCAGGTCGCCAGCGGCTCGACGCCGTTCCGCCTGAACCTCCATGTCGATGATGTCGGCCACACCCTCATATTCGGGCCCACAGGATCTGGTAAATCAACACTGCTGGCACTTATTGCTGCGCAGTTCAGGCGTTATGAACGTGCGCAAATATTCGCGTTCGACAAGGGCTGCTCGCTTCTTCCCTTGACTTTAGCCGCTGGCGGCGATCACTACGAGATCGGCGGCGACTGGGACGAGACCGACCTGGCATTTTGCCCGCTTTCGGATTTACGGACGGACGCGGACAAAGCCTGGGCATCCGAATGGATCGAGATGCTGATCTCGCTCCAGGGCGTAACTATTACACCCGATCACCGCAATGCGATCTCGCGGCAGATCGGGCTGATGGCCAATGCAGCGGGCAAATCGCTATCGGATTTTGTCTCCGGCGTGCAGATGCGCGACATCAAGGACGCCCTTCACCATTATACCGTTGATGGACCGATGGGACAGCTTCTTGACGCCGAAGAGGACGGGCTGACACTCGGGTGCTTCCAATGCTTCGAGATCGAGCAACTTATGAATATGGGCGAACGAAGCCTCGTTCCCGTGCTCACCTATCTGTTTCGCAGGATCGAGAAGCGCCTCGACGGCTCCCCAAGCCTCATCGTGTTGGACGAAGCCTGGCTGATGCTCGGACATCCCGTGTTTCGCGACAAAATCAGGGAATGGCTGAAAGTTCTCAGAAAAGCCAACTGCGCCGTCGTTCTGGCAACGCAGTCCATTTCTGACGCCGAGCGATCAGGCATCATCGATGTTCTGAAAGAATCCTGCCCCACCAAAATATGCCTGCCCAATGGCGCGGCGCGCGAGCCCGGTACGCGGGAATTCTATGAGCGGATTGGCTTCAACGAACGGCAAATCGAGATCGTTTCGAGCGCGATCCCGAAACGGGAATATTACGTGGCCACCCCTGAAGGCCGGCGACTGTTCGACATGTCGCTTGGTCCGGTGGCGCTGAGTTTCGTTGGCGCTTCAGGGAAGGACGACATCAAGGCGATCCGAGCGCTCGCGCAGCAACATGGTGAGGATTGGCCAATCCACTGGCTGGAAATGAGAGGGATAAAAGATGCGCAATCATTGCTCAACAATGAATAGAGTGGCCGCGGGCATTGCCGCTGCGGTGCTCCTGACGGGAGCCGCTTCGCCAGCATCCGCCGGGACCATCACGGGTGCTGCAACCGAATGGACGCAGCTTCTCAACAACAGCGAACTTGTTTCCCTGGTCGGACAGTCCGGCGAGCAAATCCAGAACCAGATCACCCAGATCAATCAGCTGGCCGAGCAGATCCAGAACCAACTGCATATATATCAGAACCTGTTGCAAAACACCGCCACGCTCCCTGCCCATATCTGGGGCCAGGTGGAAAGTGATCTGAATAGTTTGAGAAGCATCGTCAATCAGGGACACAGCATCGCGTTTTCGATGGGAAATGCTGACGATGTGCTCAAACAACGGTTTCAGAGTTATGCGGACCTGAAGGCCAATCTTCCGGGTAGTGACAGCTTTTCTGCAAGTTACCAGACGTGGTCCGACACAAACCGGGACACGATTGCGGGCACATTGAAGGCTGCAAGCCTCACCGCCGATCAGTTCGGAAGCGAGGAATCCACAATGTCCTCGCTGCGCTCAATGTCGGAATCGGCGGACGGACAGATGAAGGCCCTGCAGGTTGGCCACGAAATCGCAGCCCAGCAGGTCGCACAAATGCAGAAGCTCCGCGGTCTTGTCTCGCAGCAGATGACGATGATGGGAACCTGGCTTCAAACCGAGCAGACCGACAAGGATCTGGCCCAAGCGCGGCGGGAGACGTTCTTCAATTCGACTGCGCCTTCCACCACTGGCGGTCAGATGATGGAGCCCCGGTGGTGAAAAAGCTTATCACAATCGTTGTTGTCACCGGCCTAATCGTTGGCCTTTGCTTGGTCGTTTGGCAGGTCTTTGGTCAGCCCATCGCTGTTCAAGAAAACAAACCAAATGCGCCAAAGGCAGATCAGTTTGACACAACGAATGGTCAAGAAATGAAGCCTCGCTGGAACTTGCAGAATGGATCCCAAGATGGCTCGTAAGAAAGCCAATATCGCTGGCTCCAGCCTTGTTTTGTTGATGGCCATGGCCGTCCCCGCCTTTGGACAAGAAGGCGCCCTGCTAACGCAACTCGAAAACGAAATCGCGAATGCAGCTCAAGGCTGGCAAGACAGCGTCATGGATGCGGCGCGCTCGCTTTTTTGGATTCTTGCTGCAATCGAAGTTGGAATTGCGGCCGTCTGGTTAGCAATTTCTGCGGCGTCGCTCGAGACCTGGTTCGCCGAACTGGTTCGTCGCATCATGTTTATCGGCTTCTTTGTTTTCGTTCTGGAAAAAGGCCCGGAATTTGCGCGCGCTGTCGTCGACAGTCTTTACCAAATCGGGGCAAATGGCGGATCAGCATCGCCCGCCAACGTATTCAATGCCGGCCTCAAAGTAGCCAGTGCAATGTCTACCAAGGCCCAGTTCGGCATTTTTCAGGATAACGCGCTCGCCATTGCCGCCGTCTTTGCAATGGTTGTGGTTGTAATATCCTTCAGTCTGGTCGCGGCAATCTTTGTATCGATCATGGCGGAAATGTATGTCGGACTGCTTGCGGGCATGATCATGCTTGGTTTGGGAGGTTCCTCGCATACCAAGGACTTCGCAATCCGCTATTTGGTCTACGCCTTCTCGGTCGGCATGAAACTGATGGCACTTGTAATGATTGCGCGCATCGGTTCGGAAGTTCTGATTGGCCTGTCAAACCAACCATCAAACGGTGACGACTTTCTTTCGACACTGGCAATAGCCGGAATATCCGTCGTGGTTTTCGTGATCGCGATGTATGTCCCGAACATCATTCAGGGCGTCGTGCAGGGTGTCACAGTGACGGGTGGCATGGAAACGATCCGCCACGGCGGACAGGCGGGTTCGTTTGCAGCTGGCGCTGCGTTCCTTGGCGCCGGTGCTGCAAGTGCCGGTATGGCAGCGGCCCAGTCAGCCCGTGCCTCAGGCTCGTCTATCGCAGGTGCTACCCTGAAGGGCTTTGGCGCTGGAATAGGTGCAGGCGCAAAAGCAGCTGGATCGGCAGCCAAGGAAAAAGCGATCCAGTCTCCCGGTGCCTATGCAGGCTCGATGCTCGGTTTAGCCAACGCCAAACTCGACGAGCAGAGCAGTGGCACAGCCAGACGGCCAACACCTCCCGAACGCAAAGACAGTTAGAATTTGAATGAGAGAACTGATGGCAACAACCAGACCGCCCGAAAACCCATTTGTCGCCGCCCGCCAGGAATGGACCGAACGCTATGGCTCTTATGTGAAAGCCGCGGCCGCCTGGCGCATCGTGGGCATCGTTGGTCTGATCATGGCGACGATCGGCTTTTCCTATGCGCTGCTTTTAAGCACGCAGGTCAAACTGGTTCCCTATATTGTCGAGGTCGACAAGCTTGGAAACGCCGTGACGGCAGGTTTCCCGCAACAGATCGAATATGCCGATCCGCGCGTCGTTCGCGCAACGCTTGGCAATTTCGTGACGAGCTTTCGCTCAATCACGCCCGATGCCGTCGTTCAAAAGCAGTATATTGACAAGACCTATGCGCTGCTGCGCGCCCCAGATCCCGCAACCCAGAAAATCAATGCCTGGTTTCGAGGCAATTCTCCCTTCGAGAAGGCCAAGACATCAACCGTCGCCGTCGAGGTCAATAACATCGTGGCGCTATCAAACCAGACTTACCAGATCGACTGGACTGAATACGAGCGCGACCGCAAGGGTAAGGAAACAGCGACACGGCGGTTTCGGGGAATTGCCACGGTCACGCTGACGACACCGCAGGATGAGGCAACGATCCGGCTTAATCCAATTGGTCTTTACGTCCGCGACTTCGACTGGACCGCCCAGCTTTAGCCACCGGGATTTTTTGAACAGATGACGACGACACGAATGATTGCAGCACTTGGCTGCCTGGCAAGTCTTGCATTGGCAACAGGTGCAAATGCCCAAACGATGACACCGAAAGAGGTGAAAGGGACTTCGATCTCAGGGAAATGGCGCGGCACCACAGGTCTCGTTACAACGGGGCCAGACGGAAAGGTGATATTTCTCTTCGGCGAGACCCAGCCCTCGGTCGTTTGCTCGCCGCTGCAGGTCTGCGATATCGAGCTCCAGCCCGGAGAAATCGTTCGCGATGTGCTTGTCGGAGACACGGTACGATGGAATGTGGAACCGGCGACATCCGGTGCGACTGGCGGACAGGCGATCCACCTGATCGTCAAGCCGACCGAGCCCGGCCTGGTGACCTCAATGGTGGTGACTACATCAAGGCGTACCTATCACATCCAGCTAAAATCGCACCCGACCCAATATATGGCGAGGATCGGGTTTCAGTATCCGGAAGACGTTTCGACAAAACTTGCTGATATCAACGCCCGGCTGGAAGTCGGGGGCATTCCTGGCTCTTCGCCGGACAAGCTGAACTTTTCCTACTCGCTGAGTGGCAGCGCGCCCTGGAAGCCAAAGCGGGTCTATTCCGATGGTCTCAAAACCTACATCCAGTTCCCGCACTCCATCAGCGGCAAGGATGCACCGGTCCTGTTCGTCGTCAGCGGCGGCCAAAACCGGATCGTCAACTACCGCATGAAGAGCGACATGATGGTGGTCGACTATGCCGTCGATAAAGCCGTCCTGATTTCCGGTGTTGGCTGGCATCAAAAGAAAATCACCATCAAGCGGGGAGGGGAGGGTAGGCCATGCGAAGCCTCATTGCACTTTTGCTGATCATTGCATCGCTCGCCGGATGCCAGACGTCCGGCGATTTGATGGGCAGTGTTTCTGAAGATGTCTCGGTCACCGGCCCGGCTGCAAGCGTCATTGCCGGTGATATGGCGGGACGGTTCGCCGAGCAACTTGGGACGACCGGCGCGCTGACAATTAGCATCAAGTCGGACGGCTCGGAATATGCACTTGCGCTCGAGGCAGCCTTGAAAGGCTGGGGTTATACGGTGATCACAGACGATAAAACGAAGAGTGACGCAAAGCCGATCGACGTGGCCTGGTCGCTCGACACGTTCGATGGTCAGGTACTCGCCCGGTTGACGACTCCATCACTTGCTTTGGGTCGTGCCTATGTTGAGACCTCTGGCGGGGCAGAACCCTCAAGCCCCCTTTCTGTCATGCACCGCAGTTGAAGGGATAGTCATGGTTCAGTCACTTCAGCTAGGACCCGCAGGCGACAATGAAGAGCGGCAGGGCATGCGCCGGCTTAATCGTTTGCCGGTCATCATCGCAATTGCCCTGGTCATCCTGTTTTTGGGCATTGTGTTCATGGGAATGTCACTACGCGGGAGCTCACTGTTTCGCAGTTCAGAACTTGATACGGCATCGGGGCGACCTGCAACCAATTTTGGTGACCAGCTCAAACGCGGCGTTTCCGACGGCATTATTGGCGAACCCGACCAGGCGGACCTTTATCGACCAAAACCAATTGCTGTAAAACGGCCAGAACCACCAATATCCGAGCCCGCCTCAGAGCCCGTGCAGGCACAGATACGTCAGTCCCAACTCGAACCTGAGGCAGAGTGGCGCGCAAGGATGAAACGGGAGCAGGACGAGCAGGTGCTTCGAGAAGCACAGCGTCAACGGATGGCGCATATGCAGGCAAAAGCAACAGCGCTCGATGCTCCCATGAAAATCGATGTGTCCGAACTCGGCCAAAAAACCGGCGGGAGCGCCGACGTTATCAGCCAACCAACAAATCCAAAACTCTCAAGTGCCGCCGACCTCTACAGCGCTGCGATGAAAGCAGGCCTTGCTGGCCAGAATGCGGATCCAAATGGACAGGCATCGAAAGAAAGCTTCTTCAATCAGGACATCAAGGATTTGGGCTATCTGCCGAATTCGGTCGTACCGCAATTCTCAAAATATGAGCTGAAACGCGGTTCGGTCATTCCTGCAACTCTGATCACCGGCTTGAACTCCGATCTGCCCGGGCGCTTGACCGCGCAGGTGAGCCAGAACGTTTACGACAGCGCAACCGGATATCGGGTTTTGATCCCGCAGGGCGCAAAGTTATTCGGGCGTTACGATTCCAAGGTGTCGTTCGGGCAGGAACGGGTTCTCGTGGTCTGGACCGACCTGATATTTCCAAACGGGTCAACGCTCCAGCTTGGCGGAATGGCCGGTACAGACGCTGAAGGGTATGGCGGCTTCAGCGACAAGGTGAACCGGCATCTGCTTCGAACCTTCGGCTCTGCCGCACTCGTCGCCATCATTGGCACGGGGATAGATCTTTCGATGCCTGCCGGCTCGACATTGTCATCACAGGAGACCGCCTCAGACGCCGCAAGGCGGAATTTTGCGGAATCCTTCGGAAGGGTGGCAGAGCAGACGATCTCCAAAAGTCTCAATGTACAGCCTACAATCGAAATCCGGCCCGGCTACAAATTCAATGTTCTTGTCGATCAGGATATTATCTTTCCGTCTGAATATCGTGGCGGCTGAAGGGTTCGCCACATTCCACGGACCCGTCAAATGAAACAATACATACCAGGCTATTCATATTGCTGACGTGGCTAAACACGCTCTCAATCGGCAATCAAATTTTCTGCGGGTATTTCCATCAGGAGAACAACTTCTGATTGCCATATTTTGGGCAACTTCTTGAGACCTAAGGTTACTCTGTGTTCATAAGAATTGCGACCCAGGGACGGTCATCGACTTCGGAAACTGCTTGGATGTTCCCCTTATCGTGTCCCACCCTCGCAAAGACTGCAGGAGGCTGATCTTTGAACGAAAAACTTTGCGCGCTCGTCGATATGTTGGATGTTGCGGCCGATCAGCAAACTGTTAAAAGTGCTCTGAAGAACTTCTGTGCCTCAATCGGCTACGAACGCTTTGCCTATCTACAGACCGAAGGCAGCGATGTTCGTACCATGAATACTTACCCGAACCGATGGGAAAGCGCATATCTCGAGGAAAGCTTCTTCAAGGTCGATCCAGTGGTGACGGATGCCAAACGGCGCAGGGAAGCTTTCTTCTGGTCTTCAGACGAATGGTCAGTGCGCGGTAGTTCGCCCGTCAAGAATTTCCGGGATTGCGCGCTGGAGCACGGTATTTGCTCTGGTTTAACGATCCCCGTCGATGGCAGTTTTGGTTCAACGATTATGCTGACCTTTGCCTCTGAAGACAGAAAGAAAAACAACCCATCCAAATTTGATGCAGGCCGCGCCGCCCAAGCGGTGCTTGCGGTTCATTACAAATTGCAGATGATTGACGCCCAAATAGCAAAACCATCGTCACGGATTTTATCGGCCCGCGAAACGATGTGCCTCAAATGGGCTGCAAAAGGAAAAAGCGCGCCAGAGACTGCTGTCCTGTCGGGAATCAACCCCAGAACGGTCCAACATTATCTCGACAGTGCCAGACGCAAGCTTGATGCAGCCACTGTGCCGCATCTCGTCGCCATCGCGAAGGATCGTGGTTTGATTTGAGCGGACCGTCTTCGGGTGAAGGTCGGCTTTGCGCCGTCATGCACGAATCCGCAACGCGGGAGTGCGTCAGCATTCAGATCGGCGGATGCTGAAGTTCTGTGCACGTTGTGAGTGTTGCCCAGCGGTTGAGTTCCTTTCAACCGTCCGGATATTTTCATTCGCAAAAGCGATATATCTATCCTAGGGTGTGGCTCACAAGCGCGTAGCAGAACGATTCTTCTACGGAAGGCGATGACAGCGAGGCCGGCATCGCGCTGCGGGACATGGTCAGGACAGTGTCGAAAACCGACATGCCGCTCTGAACGACGAAATTCGCAAAGGCACCACCTTCCGCATGTGTATCCAGTCGTAGAAAACTGCCCTGATGGGCTTTGACGTGGGGATAGACGACCGAAATGGCGTCGGCATCATTGCTCGCAACAACAGGTCCCACAACATGACCGCGGCCAAAGCCACGGCAGAGAGAAAATGCAGCAAGCTGGCCGTCCCGGTAAAGGCCGTAGCCAACCGAGATGTTCGCCAGGCTTTCCATTACGGATGGCCGGTTTGCCCCGAATGCGTTGCCGTCAAGCGCAGTCATGTCCTCGAGATCGTCTTTGCCGAGTGTACGCAGTTCGCCGTTTGGTATGGCATTCTGCGACCCAATGTCTGCCTTAACGACGCCCTGACACTGGAAGACGGTTTTTTCCGGTTTGAAGCCGAGAGACAGATAAAGGCGTTGCGCGGCGCGGGTCGAGTGAAGCCTTAAATTACAGCCCTCAACTTTCTTTAAGGCTTGCTCCATCAGCCATTGGCCAGTGCCTTTCGTTTGCAAGCGCGGCGACGTTATCACCATACCGATGGTTGCAAGGTTTGCGCCCTGCTTGAACCACATAGCAGAACCCATCACACGATCGATTTCATCCAGCGCGACAATGCCTGAGCCGACTTCGGTCAAAAATGCCCAGTCTTCGGCACGGTGCGGCCACCCGACTCCGATGGAAAGCGTGTGCAACTGTTCAATATCTGCGTCGCGGATATCGCTAAGACGCATATTGAACGCGGCAATCCTGGTACTTTCTTTAAGCGTCAATTCCGGCCTCTAATGATGTCCCGCGCCTGCAAACGGCGGTCAAATCGATTTCAGATTAAATTGTAGCCGCAATCAAACCAAATTTTTCACTTGTTTTGCCGGTTCTCGCGCAACATTTCGCTGAAACACCACTGCATTTGGCACCCAATCTCGCAAAATAGTTGCATCCTGAACGTCAGTATCGCAGCAATTCTGGCCACAGGTTAACAAGCGCATGCATGCCACCGATATCCTTGAGCGCCTGATTTCTTTTCCTTCCGTTGTTGGAACATCCAACGGAGAAATCGTCAGTTGGATCGCTCACTATCTTGAGGAGCTGGGAGCCGAACCTGTTATCCTCGAAGGTCCGGAAGGGGATCGCAGCAATATCTTCGCCACTTTCGGGCCGAGGGATAAAGCAGGCTATGTTCTCTCCGGTCATATGGATGTAGTGCCCGCCCAGGAGCCTGAGTGGCAGTCAGATCCCTTTGTAATGAAACGGGATGGTGGTCGGTTTTACGGTCGCGGTACCACGGACATGAAGGGCTATCTTGCCGCCGTGCTGGCCGCAGCCAAAGTCTTTTCAAAAGAAAAGCTTGAGCGCCCTCTGCACATTGCCTTTTCTTATGATGAGGAGGCAGGCTGCCGGGGTGTGCCGCATATGATTGCTCGTCTGCCCGAACTTTGTGAAAAACCATTCGGCGCAATCATCGGTGAACCAAGCAATATGTGTCCGGTGCTTGCACACAAGGGCAAGGCCGCAGCGCGCCTCACGCTTCATGGCCGTTCGGGCCATTCCTCTCGTCCGGATTTGGGGCTCAATGCCATACACGCCGTTGCAGGCCTTTTGAATGCCGCCGTTGAACAGACCGACGGCTTGATGAACGGTCCGTTTGATCCGGCTTTTGAACCCTCCTATTCCTCACTTCAGGTCGGCGTTATCTCAGGCGGACAGGCGGTCAATATTATACCGGATCTCTGTCATGTGGAACTGGAAGCACGAGCCGTTTCCGGTGTTGATCCCGCTTCGCTCCTCGCACCAATCAGGATGAAGGCCGAAGCCATGCGTGAACAGGGCTATGAAGTCGAGTGGGACGACATGAGCGCCTATCCGGCTCTTCGGCTTGAGCGCGCCCGCCCGCTTGTTGGGCTCGTTGAAAAAATTTCTAGCAACACCGCGCTCGGCGCTGTCAGTTATGGTACGGAAGCCGGGCTTTATCAGGCCGCTGGCATTGACGCGATCATCTGCGGTCCGGGCGATATCGGTCGTGCCCACAAGCCCAACGAATTCATTCTCGAAAGCGAACTCCACAGCTGCCAAGGCATGATCGAGGCGCTCGCCAGAACTTGCATGAATTGAGGCGGCAGATGGCCTTTCTTTTTAATTCCGATGCCGCCCGTGGCGCTGTTTTTGCCGAGGCTTTTGCGCATGAACTGCCAGATACGGCGTTCTTCACGCAGCAGGATGAGGTCGATCCCGAGGCCGTGCGCTATCTGATGACCTGGACCGTGCCCGATAATCTCGAGCGCTACGAAAACCTTGAAATCCTGTTTTCGATCGGAGCGGGCGTTGATCAGTTCGACTTCGGGAAGGTTCCTGCCCATGTCAAAATCGTGCGCATGGTGGAAGATGGCATCATCCGCATGATGCAGGAATATGCATGCCTTGGTGTCCTGGCGCTTCATCGGCAGCTGCCAGCCTATCTGCAGCAGCAGAAAAGTGGGCAATGGAAACCAATCGCCCAACCGCAGGCGAGTGATCGGCGTATCGGCGTTCTCGGCCTCGGCGTGTTGGGCCAGGCGGTCATCGAGAGGCTGCGACCATTCGGTTTTCCCATTTCCGGGTGGAGCCGGTCTGTGCGCGAAATCGAGGGCGTCACCTGTTTTCATGGAGAGGCGGGGCTGAACCTGCTTCTCGCCGGAAGTGATATCCTCATTTGTCTTCTGCCCCTTACGCCTGAAACGCACGGCTTTTTGAACGCTGATGTCTTCGACAAATTGCCGAAGGGGGCTGGCCTCATTCATGTTGGACGGGGACCGCAGCTTGATCATGATGCGCTCCTTGCGGCTCTCGAGTGCGGCCAAGTCTCTGCTGCGATGGTCGATGTCACCGACCCCGAACCATTACCGTCGGACCATGCCTTCTGGTGGCATCCAAAGATTATACTCACCCCGCATGTTGCAAGCGTCACGCAGCCGGAAACAGCAGCTCACGCTGTCATTGAAAATCTCAAACGCCACCAAGCCGGTGAGAGGCTTTCAGGTCTGATTGACCGAACACGTGGCTATTGATTGCCCCCCGATAGAAGGAAACAAAAAATGTCGCTCCTAAAAACCATTGATCCCAATCCCGCATGCGAACCGCGCGCCTCCAAACCCATGCCTGAGCGTCTGATTTCCGGCGACCCAGATTTTAGAACCTGGGCACAGGATGAAGCCAAGGATGGCAAGATCCTGACCGGTGTGTGGGAAGCAACGCCCGGCGAAACACGTTCGATCAAGGGCGAGACCTTCGAATTTTGCCATATTCTGGAAGGTGTTGTGGAAATTACACCGGATGGGGGGTCGCCGGTTGTCTACAAGGCAGGCGACAGCTTTGTCATGAAGCCGGGTTTTGTTGGAGTCTGGAAAACGATTGAAACCGTTCGCAAAATCTATGTGACCGTTCCCTAAAGTCCATCAGCGCAAAAGATTTGACTGCCGCCTGCCGCCAAAACGCAAGAATCGTTGGCGGCGGGTGTTTTTACAAGAATTACTGCTCACGCAATCAGGCTAGCCTTTCCCATTATCTGAAGAGGAAAGTGCCATGAGCCTGAGTTTCAACCCCGATAGCGTGATCCCGCCAAATGGTCATTTCATCGGTGGCAAGCTGATCGAGGTTGCGGGCGAGATCGAAATGCGCCGCCCATCCGACGGAAAGGTCTATGCCGATTGTCCAGTGGCGGATGGCGATATGGTGGATCAGGCCGTCGAAAATGCAAAAGCCGCGCTTAAAGCCAGCAATTGGGGCGGTGTGCGCCCGCGCGAGCGCACCAAAGTTCTGCAAAAATGGGCGGATCTGCTGGAAGAGAACGCCGTCTTGCTGGCTAAACTTGAGGCGCTTTCTTCAACGCGTCCGGTTGGCCAGTTGATTGCAGGCGACATTGCGGTCACCGCTGAACAAATCCGGTTCTTTGCTGAATTTGCCGACAAGGAATGCAGCGATCTCGTGCCGACGGATGATCAGAATTTTGGCATGATCATTAGCGAGCCCTATGGTGTCGTCGGCGCCATCACGCCATGGAATTTCCCGATCTCCATGGCTGGCTGGAAGCTCGGGCCCGCATTGGCGGCTGGTAATGCGGTGGTGATGAAGCCCTCGGAAATGACGCCATTTTCAACGATCTATATGGCAGAGCTCGCCGTTGAAGCCGGGCTTCCGGCGGGATTGTTAAACATCGTGCTCGGGGATGGACCGACAACGGGTAATGCCATGACCGGCCATCCCGATATTGCCAAGATCAGCTTCACCGGCTCCACGCGGGCGGGTTCGGCGATCATGGAAAATATCGCCCGCACAGGCGTCAAACCGATGACGCTTGAACTTGGCGGTAAGAGCCCACAGATCGTTTTTGCCGATGCGGCTCTGGAAAAAGCAGCCTCTGCTGTTGCGGGAAGTGTTATCTTCAATGCCGGGCAGGCTTGCGTTGCCGGAACAAGACTCATTGTTGAAAAGCGTGCTTCAGAACAGGTGATTGCCGCCGTCATTGCCAAAGTGAAAGCGGTACGCGCAGCCCCGACATGGCACGAGAACAGTCAATATTCGCCGATCATCTCCGCGCACCAACGCAGCCGAATTGCAAGCATTGTCGACGATGCCGTGAAGGCAGGTGGCACCTGTCTTACAGGCGGTAATTTTATGGAAAGCGAAGGCTATTTCTATGAGCCGACGCTGATTTCCAACGTTGACCAGGCAAATCCAGCCGTTGTTGAGGAGATTTTCGGTCCGGTTCTGACGGTTCAAACATTTGAAACGGAAGAAGAAGCGCTCGCGCTTTCTGCCCACCCGGTCTACGGGCTGGCTTCCGGCCTCTTCACCTCGGATCTCTCACGCACCATCCGCTTTGCCCGTAAGCTGGAAGCGGGCACCGTCTGGGTCAACCGTTATAGCCGTTCGCGCGACCACATTCTGCCAACCGGCGGCTACAAGCGCTCTGGCATCGGCAAAGATCTCGGGCGGGAGGCCTATCTTTCCAACCGCAAGACCAAAAGCGTCCTGATCAGTCTTTAAGGAAAAGGTTCATGAATTCCTATTCAATCGCACTCATTCCCGGCGATGGCGTTGGCCGCGATGTGACTGCCGCCGCCTGGGAGGTTCTGCAATCCGCTGCTTCTCTTGAGAAAATTCGCCTTGAAGGAACCGAATTCCCTTGGTCTTGCGCTTTTTACAAGGAGACCGGCAAAATGATGCCGGATGATGGCATTGAGACCTTGCGCAAATTCGATGCGATCCTTCTCGGCGCTGTCGGCTGGCCGCAGGACGTGCCGGATTCTGTTTCGTTACACGGGCTGCTTCTGCCTATCCGCAAGGCTTTCGTACAATATGCCAATATCCGGCCGCATCGACTTTTGCCGGGCGTTCATGGTCCGCTCAAATCCGATAATTTCGATATTCTCTGCATCCGCGAAAATACCGAGGGTGAATATTCGGGCGCTGGTGGCCGGGTCCATCATGGCACAAAAGACGAAGTGGCGATTGAAACTGCAATCTTCACCAGAACCGGCGTCGAGCGCATTTTGCGTTTCGGTTTCGAGCAGGCGCGCCTCAGACGCGGCAAGCTTGCCTCCGTTACCAAATCCAATGCGCAGAGACATTCCATGGTGTTCTGGGATGAGATCACCCGCAAACTCGCGGGAGAATACCCGGATGTCGAAGTAACCAGCTACCACGTGGACGCCATCTGTGCCCGCATGGTTATGGCTCCGGAAACCCTTGACGTCGTCGTAGCCTCCAATCTTTTCGGTGACATTTTGACCGATCTTGGTGCGGCCATTCAAGGCGGGCTTGGTTTTGCGGCCTCCGCCAATATCAATCCGGACCGTTCTGCCCCTTCCATGTTCGAGCCTGTTCATGGCTCTGCGCCCGATATTGCAGGTCTCGGCCTTGCCAATCCGATGGCTGCGATCTGGTCAGGTGCAATGATGCTTGATCATTTGGGCGAAAACGCTGCCGCCTCCCGCATCATGAAAGCGCTTGAGGCCACGACATCCAAAGGCATTGGCGTTCGTCCGGGCGAGGATAAGACCGCTGCGATTACAGCAGCGGTCATGAGTGCTCTCAACTGAAAAATCTGGCTGAATAGAAGGAAATTCGCATGCTGAACCTGAAAGACAAAAGCCTTTTGCGCAACGCTGGATTGGTTGATGGCGAGTGGGTGCCTGCCAAATCCGGAAAGACGGTTGATGTTCTTGATCCGGCGACACAGGAGGTTATCGCTACTGTGCCGGATATGGGGCAGGCCGAAACGAAAGCTGCCATTGATGCTGCCGAGCGGGCGTACAAAGGTTGGAAGAAAAAGCCCAATGCAGAGCGTGCCCTGCTTCTGGAAGCATGGTTCGATCTGATGATTGAAAATCTCGACGATCTGGCGCTGATCCTGACCACGGAACAGGGCAAGCCGCTTAGCGAAGCCTCGGGCGAAATCCGTTATGGAGCATCATTCGTCAAATGGTTTTCGGAAGAAGCCAGACGCATCAACGGCCAGACAATTCCGGCTCCAGGCAATGATCGCCGTATCATCGTGTTGAAAGAGCCTGTCGGCGTTTGTGGCATTATCACGCCGTGGAATTTCCCCAATGCGATGATCACCCGCAAGGTGGCACCTGCACTTGCAGCAGGCTGCACGGTGGTGATCAAGCCATCGGAATTTACACCTTTCTCAGCTCTTGCTCTTGGCGTTCTTGCCGAGCGCGCCGGCATTCCAAAAGGTGTGATCAATATCGTCACCGGCATGCCAACCGAGATCGGTAACGAGATCATGGCCAATGAAACCGTTCGCAAGATCTCCTTCACCGGTTCAACTCGTGTGGGTTCTCTTCTGATGCGCGGTGCGGCTGACAGCATCAAGCGCTTGAGCCTTGAGCTTGGCGGCAATGCGCCCTTCATCGTTTTTGATGATGCGGATCTTGATCTTGCTGTTGAAGGGGCCGTGGCGTCGAAATTCCGCAATGGCGGCCAAACCTGTGTTTGTGCTAACCGCATTCTGGTTCAGGCCGGTGTCTATGAAACCTTCGCCGCCAAGCTCAAGGCGCGCGTTGAAGCGATGAAAGTTGGACCAGGAACGCAAGAGGATGTTGCCATTGGCCCCATGATCAACAGCGCCGCAATCGACAAGATCAACCAGCATATCGAAGACGCACTGTCCAAGGGGGCAGAAATCATCACCAGCGCACCGGTCATGCCCACTGGTGCGCAATATACGGCACCAACCGTTTTGACGGGCGCAACGACGAATATGCTGCTCGCCAATGAAGAAACCTTTGGGCCGGTCGCACCGCTTTTCCGTTTCGAGGCGGAGGAAGAAGCGATTGCAATTGCCAATGGTACGCCGTTCGGCCTTGCGGCCTATTTCTTCACCGAGAATCTGAAACGCGCCTGGCGCGTGGGTGAAGCACTGGAGTTCGGCATGGTGGGCCTGAATACCGGCACTCTCTCCATGGAGGTTTCACCCTTTGGCGGCGTCAAGCAATCCGGTATCGGTCGTGAAGGCGCGCAGGCCGGAATTGAGGAATATCTCGAAATGAAGAGCTTCCATATGGGCGGTTTGAATTAAGGCGGTCCAAAGCGACTGCCGACCCGTGATTTTCGACATAAAAGAAGGGCGCAAATTCAACTGAATTTGCGCCCTAGTTGTTGCCTGCTGGGGAGGGAGCTCACTGAAACCTGTCGAGCATCTTGTAATAATAGCCGACCAATGGGAGGAACCAGGGTTTTCCGAAGTGGCCAGGGATCGCCGGCCAGTCAAAGTTTTTCATTGGATTGCGATCTTCGCGCCCGAGAATGGCATCGGCGATGATCATGCCAAGATGCGTTGAAAGTTGTGCGCCATGGCCGGAATATCCCATGGCATACCAGACTCCATCGTGATAACCGGCGCGCGGGAAACGATCCTGTGTCATGTCCACCAGGCCACCCCAGCAATAATCGATTTCGGCCTTTGCCAGTTGCGGGAAGAGCTTGCCCAAACTCTGGCGCAGGATCTCGCCGCCTTTGGCATCGGCGCGCTGGTCGGAATTGGCGGTAAAACGCGCACGGCCGCCGAAAATCAGGCGGTTATCCGGTGTCAAACGGAAATAATTGCCGATATTCATCGAGTTGACGAAAGTTCGGTTACCAGGAACCGTTGCAGCAATTTCGGCCTCACTCAAGGGGCGTGTCGCAATGATAAAACTGCCAACTGAAATGATGCGGCGGCGGAAGTAGCCGAAACTGGACGGCGTGTAGGCCCCTGTCGCCACAATCACATTGTTGGCGGAAACCTCTCCAAGCGGGGTCGAAAGATGGTGAATGCCGTTTTTATTCGCCATCCCGGTGACGGGTGCTTTCTCATAAATGGTCGCGCCATGGCGGGCTGCCGCTTCTGCAAGACCAACCACATAGCGCCCCATATGCATCATCGCGCTCTTCTTCGAGAGCATGGCCCCATAAAACGGGGAGCCGATTTCCGACTTCAGATCGTCTGCCGAAAGCAAAGCGGTGTCAGGGTCGACTTCCGCATGGATGGCTTCGAAGTTGCGGGCAATGCTGTCAAAATGCTTCGGTTTTGATGCGAGTTTCAGCTTGCCCGAGCGGCGGAAATTGCAATCAATGCCTTCCTCCGCAACGAGCGCTTCAATCGTATCAATGCTGTCATCCAGGGCCTTGTAGAGCGCAATGGCGCGCTCTTTTCCAAGTTCCGCCTTGGCGGCAAGATAGCTGTGGGCCAAGCCATTGTTGAGGTGCCCGCCGTTTCGGCCAGACGCACCCCAACCAACATGTTCCGCCTCCAAAACGGCAACCTTGGCACCGGCTTTTGCAAGCTGGCGGGCAGCGGCAAGACCCGTAAAGCCCCCGCCAATGACGGCCACGTCATAATGACCCTCGACCGGGCCTTTGGCCGCGCCGGTAAATTTTGGCGCCGTATCATGCCAATAGGAGACGAATTTCATGGCCCGCGTCCTTCTTTACAATCCGACGACGCCTGGAAGGCCGGAAATGTCGGCGATCTCGGTGTAGCCGTAATAGGGGTTTGCCGGTTCATGGCCGCGATTGACCCAGACCTTGTTCTTGATGCCGAGATCATGCGCCGACATCAGGTCGTAACGGAAGGAAGAGGAGCAGTGCAGAATGTCTTCGGGACCGCAGCCCAGCATGTCAAACATGTATTCAAAGGCCTTGAAATGCGGCTTGTAGGCCTGCGCCTGTTCGGCTGTATAAACGGCATGGAAGGGCGCGCCGAGCTTTTCGACATTCGACATTATCTGCGAGTTCATTGCATTTGAAAGGATAACCAGCGGAATTTCCTTCGCCACTTTGGCAAGCCCGGCCGGTACATCGGCATGCGGACCCCACGTCGGCACGCGCTCATAGATCATCTTGGCATGTTCATCGCGGAACGTGAGCCCGTTGGCCTTGCAGGTACGCTCGAGCGAGTTATGAACGATTTCGGAATAGGGCTTCCAGTCCTGCATCACCTCATCAAGGCGGTATGCGGAAAAGTCGCGGATAACCTTATCCATTTTCGGCGCATCCAGCTGGCTGCTGTAGAGATCGCGCGCCGCACCTGCCATATCGAAATTGATCAACGTGCCGTAGCAATCAAAGGTAATGTACTTGGGGCGGAACTTGGTCATGTCAGTCATCCTTTTGGCATGAGGGATCGTTTGATCCATAATAGTCTGAAGACACACCGCCCGACTGATTGAATTGTGGCGTCCGGAAAGCAGAAAGTTTCGTATGTGCCATGCTGTTTGGCACAGTATTGCAGGTTTCATGGTATCGATGGGGGTCGGTAGTTCCGTCTTGCCTGAAAAATCCGCCATGCCCACAGCATAATATGCGGAGGCTAACCCCTGCTTTAGTCAAAGATATCAATCAGGCCTGCACCTTCAGATTATTTTCCGCCGCCGGATGGCCGACACTTGGGACATACAAGAGGATGTCTCATGCAAACGGAAATCGACCTTGTGGCTTTTGGCCCTGAACATATTGAAAGTGCCGTTGCGCTCTCGCAGGCGCAAAGCTGGCCGCACCGCGCTGAAGACTGGCGAATGGTGCTTGATCTCAGCACCGGTGTTGTCGCTATCAATGGCGATGAGAACCTTGTCGGCACGATCCTGATGACGCCTTATGGTCAGGATAGCGCGACCATTAATATGGTGATTGTCGACAAATCCATGCGTGGCCAGGGCTTGGGCAAAAGGCTCATGGAGAAGGCGATCTCTCTGGCGGGCAATCGTCCGCTGCGCCTGATTTCAACGGATGAGGGGCGCCCGCTTTATGAGAAAATGGGCTTTGTTGCCAGTGGTTCAATTGTGCAGCATCAGGGCAATGTTTCTGCAGTCTCCACTTCCGAAGCTGTTGATCTGGCGACGTCAGAAGATCTCAAAGGAGTCCGCGAGCTTGATCGCGAGGCCTATGGTGCAGACCGGACTGCGCTCATCAGTAGCCTTGCCGAGTGCGGAACATTCGCTGTGATCCGTAAAGGCGGACGCATTGAAGCCTATGCCGCCATTCGCGCATTTGGACGCGGAGAGGTGATTGGTCCAGTCATCGCGCCAGATAAGGAGGCTGCAAAGGCGCTGATTGCCTTCTTCGCAGCCGCACGTCCCGGTGCATTCCTGCGCATAGACACTGGTAGCGAAACAGGCCTTGGCGACTGGCTCAATGATATCGGCCTTCGCCATGCGGGTGGCGGAGTTGTGATGCTCCGACCGTTGATCGCAGATGCCGGACACGCAAGACGAAAGGTCTACGCAATCGCCAATCAGGCGCTCGGTTGAGGTCGACTTCTGACTGAACACACATTCCTCCCGACCTTTCTAAAGAAGGGAACGGACTATCTCTCTGGAGGTCAAAATGCTTGCCAACTCCCTGATCGAACTTGATCGCGCCCATCTTATCCATCCGGTTGCGTCATATCGTGGGCATGAAAAACTCGGCGTTCGCGTGCTGAAATCCGCCAAGGGCGCAAGGGTGACGGATGCAAATGGGCTTGAACTGGTGGACGGTTTTGCAGGCCTTTGGTGCGTGAATGCAGGATATGGCCAGGAAAGCATTGTGGAGGCAGCAACGCGCCAGCTGCGCGAACTTCCCTACGCCACGACCTATTTCGACCTTGGATCAGAACCGGCGATCCGTCTCGCTTCCGAACTTGCGGAGCGGGCGCCAGGCGATTTGAACCACCTGTTTTTCACACTTGGCGGATCCGACGCGGTCGATTCAACGGTCCGCTTCGTGCGCTACTATTGGCATGCCAAAGGTGAGCCGCAGCGTGACCAGTTTATTTCCATTGAGCAGGGCTATCACGGGTCTTCTACGGTTGGTGCAGGCTTGACGGCGCTCCCGGTTTTCCATGCCGGCTTTGGTTTGCCTTATGATTGGCAACATAAAATTCCATCCCCTTATCCCTACCGCAATCCGGTAGGCGAAGATGCGGATGCGATTATCGCTTCATCACTTGCAAGCCTGAAAGCCAAAATCGAGGAAATCGGGCCGGAGCGTGTTGCCGCATTCTATGCTGAGCCAATTCAGGGTTCGGGCGGTGTTATCGTGCCGCCGAAAGGCTGGATCAAGGCCCTGCGCGAACTTTGCCGCCAACACGGTATTCTCTTTATTGCCGACGAAGTGATCACCGGCTTTGGCCGCACAGGACCACTGTTTGCATGCTCTTATGAGGAGATTGTTCCCGATCTGATGACAACGGCCAAAGGCCTGACATCCGGCTATGTGCCGATGGGCGCCGTTTTCATGAGTGATCATGTCTACGATGTGATCGCCGATGGTGCCGGAAATAACCCGATCGGGCACGGCTTCACCTATTCCGCTCATCCGGTGAGTGCCGCTGTCGCACTTGAAGCGCTCAGGCTTTATGAAGATGGCTTGCTCGCCAATGGCGAAAAGGCAGGTGCGCGGCTGATGGCAGGGCTTGAAGCCCTTCGCGATCACCCACTCGTCGGCGACGTGCGGGGTCGGGGCATGCTGGCAGCCGTTGAACTGGTTACTGACAAGGAAAAGAAAACGCCGCTCCCGGCCGCAGCCCAACCTGCCCGCCGCGTTTTTGACCGCGCCTGGGATAACGGACTTGTCATTCGCGCCTTCCCGCAAGGTGTGCTGGGCTATGCGCCGCCGCTTTGCTGCACGGATAGCGATATCGACGCCATTCTTGAACGCACAAGAAAGACACTCGATCAAACACTTGAGGACCCGGATGTGCGCCGCGCGATGGTTTAAGCACGGTCGTACCTGCGAAAATGAGCTTGCTCGAAATGTCGTGAAGAGACTTCAATTCGCAATTTTATGCTGCGCTCCGATGGGTTTTCAGAGAATCCGGCGTTTGGAACATGCGAGACTGATGATGAGAATTGTAAGCCTCTCTGAGGAAAAAGCTTGAAAATGCCGGGAACAGACCCGGGAAGCGCCTTTTGAACCATGCTGGACCAAATCCGCAACAAGACGGGTGGTCGGCTGAACCTAGATAGGGGAATAAAATGAGCAACGAGATTACAAACTGGACCAAAACCGATGATGCGATGGTGGAAGAGGCCATCCGCCGAGGCGCGACGCGTCGGGACCTTCTGAAGATGATGCTGGCAAGTGGTGTCGCCCTGTCTGCAGGTGGCGCAATTCTTGGCCGTGCCGGTGAGGCTGTTGCCGCGACACCAGTCATGGGCGGTCATTTCAAGGCAGCAGGCAATGCGGCTTCGAATGCCGACACGCTTGACCCAGCCAAAGCTTCGTCTTCAACAGACTATGTTCGCTGCTGCTCGCTCTACAATCGCCTGACCTTCATCGACAAGACCGGCGTTCCGCAGATGGAACTCGCAGAAAAGATCGACACCAGCGACGCACTTACCTGGACGATCACGCTGCGCAAGGGCGTAACCTTCCATGATGGCAAGGCGCTGACAGCGGATGACGTTGCCTTCTCGCTCAACCGTCACCTTGACGCAGACGTCGGATCAAAGGTTGCGAAGATCGCGGCCCAGATCTCCGCGGTCAAGGCTGTTGACCCGCAGACCGTCGAAATCACGCTCAAGGCGCCGAATGCGGATCTTCCCTTCATCCTGGCACTTCACCACTTCATGATTGTTCAGGATGGTACGACCGATTTCTCCAAGGGCATCGGTACGGGAGCATTCGTTCTGGAAACCTTTGAGCCTGGCGTTCGGTCCATCGTCAAGAAGAACACAAACTACTGGAAGTCGGGGATGCCCTATCTCGACTCCTTTGAGTTCTTCGCCATCAGCGATGAGAACGCACGCGTCAACGCGCTGCTTGCGGGTGATATCAACTTTGCCGGCGCCATTACGCCGCGTTCAACACGGTTCATCGAAGGTCAGTCAGGGTTTGCTCTGTCGAAGTCGACCACCGGTATGTATACCAACCTGAACATACGGCTGGATGAAAACAGCGCAGATTTCATTGCGGGTATGAAGCACCTGATCAACCGCGAACAGATTGTTGCCTCAGCACTGCGCGGCTTTGGCGAGATCGGCAATGACCAGCCTATTTCTCCGGCGAACCCCTACCATAATCCGGACCTGAAGCCGAAGGCTTTCGATCCGGACAAGGCCAAGCACTATTTCGAAAAGGCCGGCGTGCTGGGTAAATCCATTCCCGTTATCACGTCCGAGGCGGCGAATAATGCTGTCGACATGGCGATGATCATTCAGGCGGCGGGTTCCGAAATTGGTATGAATCTTGATGTTCAGCGCGTGCCGTCTGATGGCTACTGGAGCAAATATTGGCTGAAGGCGCCGATTCACTTCGGCAATATCAACGCGCGTCCAACGCCGGATATCTACTTCTCATTGCTCTACTCCTCCGATGCTCCATGGAACGAAAGCCAGTACAAGTCGCCAACGTTCGACAAAATGTTGCTGGAGGCACGTGGCCTGCTCGATGAGGGTAAGCGCCGTGAGATTTATTACGAGATGCAGACCATGATTTCGGATGACGCCGGCACGATTATCCCGGCGCATATTTCCAGCCTCGATGCTATCTCGACGAAGGTCAAGGGGCTGGAATCCAATCCGCTCGGATCAATGATGGGCTTTGCTCTGGCTGAATATATCTGGCTAGAGGCCTGATATTCCTGATCGGTCCGGAGGGGTTATGCCCCTCCGGGCAGCATATTCCTGCCGCATGTCTTTGTAGGACTTTCAAAGCGTGCGATGTCCAATGCCTTTGCTTGCCGCATAAGGCGGCATAATCTGTTCGAACAGGTACTGGCGCGTGGTGCAAGCGCTTCTTGTGGAACGGTTTTTACGGACTGACTGCAGATATAGCCGCGTGGAGCGCTCTCATGAACTCGCAAATTGTGAACCTAATCTTCGGCAGGCTACTGATAGCGATAGTGACATTGCTGATCGTGTCCTTTGCTGTCTTCTTTGCAACAGCGATGTTACCGGGAGATACGGCGACCATTCTGCTTGGTCAGGCCGCAACGCCGGAAGCAGTGGCCGGGCTTCGGGAAGCCATGCATCTCAATGATCCGGCCATTGTTCGTTTCCTGCGCTGGCTCGGGGGTCTCCTCACCGGGGATCTTGGCAGATCCTACGCAAATGATATGGCTGTGTCCGATTTGATTGGCGGGCGTTTCATAAACACGTTGAAACTTGCCGGGCTGACCGCCAGCATTGCTGCTCCATTTGCTCTTACTCTGGGCATTACGTCGGCCGTATTGCAAGGTTCGCTCTTTGACCGGGTCATCACGTTTTTCACCATCGGTATTATTTCCGTGCCGGAATTCATGGTTGCCTCTACCGCCGTCTTGATCTTTGCCGTTTACCTTAACTGGTTGCCCGCCATTTCGTTCGTCAATGAAGTTCACACCTTTGCCGGCCTTTTGAAGATGTATGCCATGCCCGTGGTAACACTCACTTTTGTTGTCTCGGCGCAGATCATCCGTATGACGCGTGCTGCTGTTATCGAAACGTTGAAAACGCCTTATGTAGAAATGGCGCTGTTGAAGGGAGCGTCGCGCCATCGCATGGTGCTTCGCCATGCCCTGCCCAATGCGCTTGCCCCCATTGTCAACGCGTTGGCGCTGTCGCTTTCCTATCTCATCGGTGGTGTGATCATCATCGAAACCATCTTCAATTACCCAGGCGTCGCGAAACTTATGGTTGACGCTGTGGCCACGCGTGATCTGCCGCTGATCCAAACCTGCGCCATTATTTTTTGCGCGGGCTATCTCGTCCTGATCACGGCGGCTGACATTATCGCGATCATTTCAAATCCGAGGCTACGCAAATGACTGACAAAACTCGGACGCTTTCGTTCTCACATTTCGGTTACAGCTACAACCTGACAAGCATACTGGCTTTCGTTGTCATCCTTGTCTGGGCGATAGTTGCAATTTTTGCACCGCATCTTGCACCTTACCCGGCAGGGAAGATCGTTGATTTCGATTATTTTGGCCCGATAAGCCAGAATTTCTGGCTAGGCTCAGACTATCTTGGCCGCGATATGCTCTCGCGTATCATTCTGGGTGCACGTTATACGATGGGCATTTCCTTTATTGCTGTGTGTATCTCCTCGGGCTGTGGAGTGATCCTCGGCATGACGGCTGCGGTGTTGGGTGGTTGGTTTGATACCGTCCTCAGCCGTTTCCTTGACGCGATGATCTCCATTCCAAGCAAGCTTTTCGGTCTGGTTGTTGTTGCGGCCATTGGCACCTCCATTCCCGCTCTCATCATGACGCTTGCAGTCATTTATATCCCTGGTTCTTATCGCTTCGCGCGCTCTCTGGCCGTCAATGTCAACACGATGGACTTCATCACGGTGGCCCGGGTTCGCGGTGAAAGCACGCTTTATCTCATTTGCTCGGAAATCCTGCCCAATATCATTCGTCCGGTATTGGCGGACTTCGGCCTGCGTTTCGTCTTCATCGTGCTTTTGCTGTCCGGCCTTTCTTTTCTAGGGCTTGGTGTTCAGCCGCCGCTGGCCGACTGGGGTGCATTGGTTCACGAGAATATTCAGGGTCTTTCATTGGCATCTGCCGCCGTTATTGCCCCTTCCTTTGCTATCGCGAGCCTGACGATCAGCGTCAACATGTTGATTGACAACCTCCCGCGCAAAATCAGAGACCGGAGTGTCTGAAATGTCCAATCTCGTGGAAATCAAGAACTTGTATGTAGACGCGACGACCGATTCAGGCAGACGTGTCGAGATCATCAAGAATGTAAGCATTGAGATTGCCGAGGGCGAAATCGTCGCCCTCATCGGCGAAAGCGGGTCCGGCAAGACGACGATCGCGCTGACCCTGATGGGACACACCCGGCCCGGCTGCCGCATTTCCGGCGGCCAGGTTCTGCTCAATGGCAAGGACATGGCCGCACTTCCCGAGAAGGCGCGGGCAAACATTCGTGGTACGGAAGTTGCTTATGTCCCGCAAAGTGCGGCTGCCGCCTTCAATCCGTCTGCAACGATTATGGACCAGGTGATTGAAGTCACCCGTATCCACAAGCTGATGCCAGCGGAAAAGGCCCGCCAACGGGCAATTGAACTCTTCAGGGCTCTGTCCTTGCCAAACCCTGAAAGCATTGGGGATCGATATCCGCACCAGGTGTCCGGCGGCCAGTTGCAGCGCCTCTCCGCAGCGATGGCGCTGATTGGAGATCCAAAGCTGGTTATTTTCGATGAGCCGACCACAGCCCTTGATGTGACAACCCAGATCGATGTTCTGCGCGCCTTCAAGTCGGTCATGCGGGAAGCTGGGACTGCCGGTGTTTACGTCTCCCATGATTTGGCCGTTGTCGCCCAGATTGCCGATCGCATCGTGGTGTTGAAAGGTGGAGAGGTGCAGGAAGTCGGCGATACGACAGAGATTCTTGAACGACCGAAGCATGCCTATACACAAGAGCTGCTGGCGGCGTTCGAGCCGACACCACGTGAATTTTCAGATGTCCGGGAGACTGTAGCCAGGCCGTTGCTGCAGATTGAAAATCTGGTCGCAGGTTATGGGAGCGTTCGAGAAGATGGCCTGCCGGCAATCTGCGCCGTGCGTTCCGTCAATCTAGCGGTCGAAAAGGGACGCAATCTCGGCATCATCGGCGAATCCGGCTGCGGCAAATCTACGCTTGCCCGAGCCATCGCCGGCATTCTTCCCGCCGCATCCGGCGAGATAATCTTCGACGGAGGCACGCTTGCTCCGGCGGCCAACAACCGAACCCATGACCAGTTGCGGGAAATGCAGATTGTATTTCAATATGCCGACACAGCCTTGAACCCTGCAAAACCTGTCGAGGACATTCTAGGCAGACCACTTGCCTTCTACGGCAATATGGACCGCAAGGCCGTCAGCAAACGCATAGATGAACTACTCGATATGGTGCAACTGCCGAGATCGTTGCGCTTCCGACATCCATCAGAGCTTTCCGGCGGACAGAAGCAGCGTGTGAACTTCGCTCGCGCCCTTGCCGCCGAGCCAAAGCTTATTATTTGCGATGAGATCACTTCGGCGCTCGACACGGTTGTTTCTGCTGCAATTATTGAGCTTTTGAAGGAATTGCAGAGGGAGCTGGAGCTTTCCTACATATTCATTAGCCACGACCTTTCTGTCGTGGAGGCGATCTGCGACGAAATTGCGGTCATGTATGCAGGAGAAAAGGTTGAGCAGATCACACGGGACAGAGTGAAAGATCCATCTCATGACTACTCGAAGCTATTGTTCTCCTCAGTGCCCAAGCTGGATCCGACATGGCTGGACAACCTTGTTCTGGACCCGGCGCTGTTGTCACAATACGCTCGCTAAATGCGAGCGTCCTTGAGCGAGAGATACGATCTTAGTGTGGAAAGAGGCTCGTTAACGGCAGGTGTGACTTAACGACAGGCGATTTAAGAACGACAAAGCTGAAATATTTGTCGATGCCGATATCCATATCGGTCAGCCGTTCCATGATATCCTGATATTCGCCGATGCCCGAGGTGACGAATTTCAGGAGATAATCATAGCCACCTGACACCAGGTGGCATTCAATGATCTGGTCTACTTTTTCTGCCACTGCGAGAAAGCGCGCGAAGTCCACCTGACGGTGGTTTTTCAGCGTGATTTCCGTAAATACCGTGAGCACCTGGCCAAGCTTGGCAAGATTGATCTGCGCTGAATAACCTTCAATGTAACCTTCCGATTGAAGCCGCTTCACACGCATCAGGCAGGGGCTTGGCGAAAGATTGACCAAATCGGCCAGCTCAACATTGGTGATGCGGCCATTCTTCTGCAACTCGTATAGAATCTTGATATCAATACGATCCAGCTTGATCATGACCTGGCTGCCTTTCACCATGCGAACCGATGCAGCATTAAATGCTGCAACCCTGCTGCTGAGACACTAACACAGACCTGCACGGTGTCCATCTGAGACTTGGATCGAAAAAGTAGAACATTTGTCTGATACAATGTGTATCTGCGGGATAAAATGCTGTACCCGGCTTATCTGCAGCTACGCTGGCCGGATGATCACGGCTAGATTGCGGGTGAAAGTTGGAGAAAAACGATGCCCGCGCCCCTTCACTATATCGAAACATCATCTGAGCCGCCGGAAAGTGCTGATGTTGTGATCATCGGCGGCGGTATTATTGGTGTGTTCGCAGCATATTATCTCGCCAAGAGCGGTCAGAAGGTTGTGCTTGTCGAGAAGGGGCGTATCGGTGCAGAGCAGTCCAGTCGCAACTGGGGCTGGTGCCGCCAGCAAAACCGCGATGCGCGTGAACTGCCGATGGCCACGCAAAGCCTGAGCCTGTGGGAGCAGTTTTCTGCCGAGACCGGTGAAACGACCGGCTTTAGACGGTGTGGACTTCTGTATCTCAGCAACAATGAGGCGGAGCTGGAAGCCTGGGCGCGCTGGCGCGATTTTGCCAAAACCGTAGGAGTGACCTCCCACATGTTGACGGCTGAGCAGGCTGCGTCACGCGGCGCTGCAACGCAAAAGACCTGGAAGGGGGGCGTCTTCTCTCCCGATGATGGCATTGCTGATCCGGCTACGGCGGCGCCCGCCGTGGCGCGCGCTGTCCTTAAGCTTGGCGGCGGCGTGTATCAGTTTTGTGCAGCGCGCGGCATTGAAACCGAAGGTGGACGACTTTCCGCCGTGGTGACGGAAAAAGGTACGATCAAAACCAAAACCGCCATTCTTGCCGGCGGTGCCTGGGCGTCCTCTTTCTGCAAGCAGCTTGGTATTCGATTTCCGCAGGCTTCCATCCGCTCGTCGATACTTTCGATCTCACCTTGTGCCGCAGACCTGCCGGATGCGCTTCATACGACGGACGTTTCAGTTACCCGCCGTGCAGATGGCGGCTTTACCCTTGCCATCAGCGGACGCGGGCGCGTTGATCCGACTGGGCAGCAAATCCGCTTTTCACCCCAGTTCCTGCCAATGTTTCTGAAACGTTGGCGTAGCCTTGTTCCCGGCAACCTGGAGGGCGTGCGCTCCGGTCATGAGACCTTGGGGACCTGGCGGCTTGACCAGCCGACGCCAATGGAGCGGACGCGCATACTTGATCCGGCGCCTGATAGTGGAACAATCAGGCTGACTTTCGAGCGCGCAAAAGCCTTGCTCCCGGCGTTGGAGAATTCCAGCATTTCGGCGGCGTGGGCAGGTTATATCGATTCAACACCGGATGGTGTGCCGGGCATCGGGGAAGCATCGTCCGTTCCGGGGTTCATTCTGGCTGCGGGTTTCTCCGGTCATGGCTTCGGCATTGGCCCGGGCGCAGGTCATCTGATTGCCGATATTGTGACGGGATCTGCCAATCCCATCGTCGACCCAAAACCTTACCATCCCGAGCGGTTCAAGACGAGCACGTGGGGCAAAGTGGCCGAGTTTTAAGGTGCGGTACCTGTTGTTTGGCAAGGGCAGGTCAACGAACTGAATAGAAGGCGATGCATGAAGACACTGTTGCTTGATAAAGATGACGTGAGTAGCCTGATCGGCATGAAGGACGTTATTGGCGCGGTGGAAGAGGCTTACAAAGTCTTCAGCGGCGGCCAGGTGGACCAGCCCGGCTATATTGGCCTTCAACTCCCCTCGCGCCGTGGTGAAATTGATTTCAAGCTTGGCTACTCCAAAGCGAGCGAGCTCATCTCCATGAAAGCGCATTCTGGTGGGTTCACCAACAACCCTGCAGAGCACGGTGTACCCAACAGCATGGGGACTATTCTGCTGTTCGATGCGAGTAGCTGCGCGCTGATTTGTATCATGGACGGGAGCCTGATCACCGGCCTGAGGACGGGAGCAGCGGGCGCTGTTTCAGTGAAAGCACTGGCACGGAAAAACGCTGGCAAGATCACCTCTATCGGAACAGGCAATCAGGCAAGAATGCAAATCCGGGCCATTGCGGAGGTCATGAAGATCGAGGAAATATTCGCCTGGAGCCGAACACCGGACACGCTGACACGATACAAGGCGGACATTGAGCAGGAATTTGGTATCCCGGTCATCATTGCCAATTCAAAAAAGGAAGCCGTTGAGCAGGCCGATATCCTGATTACCACGACACGTGGAAAAGGGGACCTTGTCGAAGCTGCCTGGGTGAAGCCCGGCACCCACATCGTCGCCATAGGCACGGATGCACCCGGTAAACAGGAACTTGACCCCGAAATTTTCAGGAACGCAAAGATTGTCGTCGACTCTGTTTCACAGTGTATCGAAAAGGGCGAGACCTGGCACGCTCTCAATAAAAATGTCATTACGAAAACCGACATCCATGGCGAAATGGGAGAGGTGTTGCTCGGCCAGAAGCCAGGGCGGGAAAGCGATGACGAAATCACGCTCTTTGATTCCACCGGGATGGCCATTCAGGACAATACAACGGCCGGCAAAATCTATCGGAACGCAATGGACAGGAATGTTGGCACCTTCTTCGAGTTTATCAAGCCATGACCATACGCAACTACCCCACCATCCAGGATATCCACGACGCCCGGGAACGGCTGAAGCCGCATGTCAGGCACACACCGTTGTTGCCTGCGGAGAACATGCAAAAGGCCGTTGGTTGTGAACTCTATCTCAAACCGGAGACCCTGCAGATAACCGGTGCATTCAAAATTCGCGGAGCCTTGAACAAGGCGCTCTCGCTGCCCAGAAATGAGATTGAAAACGGTATTATTGCGACCTCCTCAGGCAATCATGCCCAAGGGCTTGCTTATGCCGCGAGAATGCTGGGGGTGAAGGCCATTCTGGTGCTTCCCGTCACATCACCGAAAATCAAGATCGAAAACACCAAAGCCCTTGGCGCGGAGGTCATCCTTTTTGACGGTGATACTGCGGCAAGGTGGAAAAAGGTTTATGAAATCGCGGAAGAGAACGGTTTTGCGCCCATTCACGCGTTCGAAGATCCGGTCGTGATGGCCGGGCAAGGAACGATCGGGTGTGAAATACTTGAGGATCTGGAAGATGTTGACACAGTTATTGTGCCTATCGGCGGTGGTGGTCTGATTTCGGGAATTGCGACCGCGATCAAGGAAACCCGCCCATCGGTACGGGTTGTTGGTGCGGAACCCGCCTTGACGCCGAAATATTTCCAGAGCCGTATAAACGGGGAACGAACATCGCTGCCGCTGAAGGATACGATCGCGGATGGCCTGAGGATAAGCGTACCGGGCCAGAACCCATATCCGATCATCGAAAAGTACGTGGACGAGATTGTTCTTGTCGAAGATGAGCACATAATCGCCGGCATGCAGATTCTCGCCAAAGATGCGAAATTGATCGCAGAGCCGGCGGCCTCCATCGGCGTCGGCGCTTTACTGGCCGGTGCGCTAAAAGTCGGGCGGGTAGAGAAAGTCTGTGCCGTTTTGTCCGGTGGTAACTGGGATCTGCACGATCTTGCCAGGGTTTACGAAGATCAGACGGTGTAGGCCACCTAACAACGCGCTGCGTACAACGGTCCACATTCGAGCCTTGATGGTTCGGTCCCTACAAATTCACCCCCACGGTCAACAAACAATCAAAGTGGCCTAGCGGTGGGCGAAAATGTGGGTTGGGGTTTTCCCGACGAGGTTCTTGAACGTTGCGATGAAAGACTAGACATCGCTATCGCCCGCTGACTGCAAGCGACCCCATTTCTATACCGCAACGAACTGCCGCTTTCCGCTCGTGAATGACCTCCTTGGTGTAACGGCGAATGGCACATTTAAAGAAGCAATACTTGCGTGCAACTGTTCTGAACTCAATCGCCTCCTACTCTGGAAAGATCGATCCTCATGTTGGCCGAGGTGGCCGTTCCTTCAGACCCGTTTGAATTGACGCTCGCTGTTTCAGCCCTCTTTGGAGAGGCGGTGCGGTCTTCGCCTGAATCAAGCACTTGCGCACTTTCTGGCATTTCAATTCCCGGATCATTTTCGACAAAGATATCCTCACCGTCGAACCGTCCGGTTTGCCACGCATGAATTGCATCGTCGAATATCTGGGGAAACGTCTCTGCCGTTTTCGGGTTGCCGTACCATTTCGAAACAATGCGCAAAACCTTCGCAAATTGAGCCGTTCCCTGGCGGAGGTTTTTACAAGGTTCGAAGATATCGGATTTCAAGTCAGAAAGATCTTTGATGCCTATTCCAAGCGGGACCTGTGTGACGCCCACACGGACTATCGCATGCCCGATATACTCCTTGGTGACAGCAAGGGCCTCATCCGCGGTATAGGGCTTGGGAACAAGGATGAGCCGTCCGCTTGATTTCACGGTGATGGCAAGCGGGTTTTGCGACCCGGCCTTCGCAATGAATTGCTCGACGATGGCAGGCATCAGGGACGGGTCGGAACATTGCTGGATCAGGGCGGCATCAATCATGGAAACTCCGGATATTAGGAATTGAACGAGAATGTGACTGGGACATTGAACAGCCGCGCCCAAGCAATTGTTGCCGCGCGCTGGATCTCAGCAATGGATGTACCACCCGCCCACCATCCGTTTCCGACTGCGAGGATCGCGTCAGGGTGTTCCAACATTGACTGTAGGATTGGCCAGACAAGGAGCTGCTCATAGCAAATGAGCGGCGCGACGCGCTGACCGTCAACCTCAACGATCGGATTGGAAAAGAAGCTGGCGCGTGCCCCCGCCGGTGATCCAAACCATGAGTGCCACGGCTGCCACATCGACCCTGGAACTGGCATCCGCTCGCGATAGAGAATACGGGCATCCGAGCCGCTGATTTCGACGAGAACATTGTCATAGCCGGCCCCCGTCGCGACGATGGCGCCAGCGACGACGGTGAGATCCGTATTGGCAAGCGCCTGTAACCAAAGGCGACGGATAGTTGGTGTCCAGGTACCAATCGCACTTTCGGGAAGGACGACAACCGCGCTTTCATCGCGCCCATGCGTCTTTGCGATTTCGATCAGGTCCTGCTGTCTTTGAAGACCCGCCTCCCTGCCGAGGCTCGCGCCAAGTTTCAGGTTTATGCCGGTCCAGCCATCCAGAGGGACAGGGGCATTCCAATTTGCGGCAGACCAGAACCACAGCAGCAAAAATGTGACGACAGCAATTGGCCTAAACCGGGATGCGAGGCCCATCAGGCCTGCTGTCATCAACGCCAGCCCCCACCAGCCCCATCCTGGGAACAGAATACCCGCTGCGGTCAACGGGCTTGCCCAACCGAGAATGCCAAAGGGTGGCACTGCCATCAAAACAAGCGCTGCCAGAAACCGCAGCGGACGCGAATCCGGGTTGTCAGTCCAAAGCAATGCGTGAACGAAGACGAAGCCGCTTGAGGCGAGGATCCATAACAGGATGCCAGGCCAAAAATCGGCATGGAAATATGTCGCCACGCCCTGCGGCAATCCACGCGCCGCCGCCAGAAAGTAGGCCCCGGACACCAGAGCCGCGATTATCCTGCCGGGCGCCAGTGACCAGAGCACCGGGAACAGAAGAGCAATTGGAAGCAGCAACGGTTGTCCGCTCCATCCGAAACAACCCGACAGCGCTGCGAGTAAAATGAGGGCTGGATTTGAAAGACGGTTAAGGTGCATAGGTCAGCACCTCTTTTGCAAATCCCAGAATGCCGGATGTTGGCAATGGCCCAAAATACCGCGAGTCAAAAGAGCCCACATAATCGGAAAAGACAAAAACCTCGCCCTCCGGCACCTCACCACCTCGAAAGGCCACCAGTGGCCGTCCTTTTCCGTCGGTTTTCGCGAGATTGGAATGCGGAACAACTTTGCCATCCACGCTGATGGCATCGCCAATTTCGACATGTTGGCTTGGAAGGGCCAGTACGGTCTTGATCAACGGCGCGATGCCATCGTCACAAAGCCCCCGGCGAAAATATCCGCGCTCCAAAGCCTCTCGCATTACAGGGTTTAACGGCGGGCAAATAAAGACAACATCACCGACGGCGACAGGCCGGTCGAGCGGAGCAATCCGCCAGAGTCCCAGCGGTTCACTGGGCGTCAGATTGATACGAAGGCCAGCCAATCCGGCCAGCGCGATTGCCAGGATGGCGGAGGCGACCAGGCCGATGATCCAGCGAAGTGTGGTCCGCTTCTGTGAATGCAACGTCGCTCCCATGTTACTGGTCGTCGTCATTTCAGCGACAGCCCCTGCGTTTTCGACTGGCGCATTGTCTCAGCCTTCTTGAGCGCTTCTGTCGTTCGCTCATGCGCAGAGAGTTGTTGGATTGCGCGCATGGATTTCCAGGCCGATTGGATTTCGGCTTTCTGTCCCGGCGTCATACTGGCGGTCACGTCATTGAACACTTTTCCATTTGGGTCATGGGCGGAAAGCGAGAGGAAACGACGCTCACCGAAGCGATCAGCCACGGCCTTTGCAAAGCCTTCTAGCTCCGCCTTGATCATCTTGTCTTGAAGTGCATATTCCAGACCGGCTGGAAGATCATTGCGATCAATGGCATCGCGCACCCGTTCGAGGATGTGTTTGGCTGATGGCGAGAGCGCTGGGATATCGACCGCCACCTTTTGACGAGCAGCGCGTTCCTCGCTCTCATAGCGGTATGCGGCTTCACTTCGCTGACGCAAATAGTCGGAGAGATTGCGGGCAAGGGCGGGGACATTGGCAGCTGCGCGTTCGCGGTCCGCCTTGTCTGCCCGGCTCGCCAAAAGACCGGTCTTGCCCTTTAAGGGCCCAAATGCCTCCGGTTCTTGAGAGAGCCGCGCCAATGTTTCCTTCGCGGTCTCGGGGCTTGTCAGCATCGCATCGACATTGACCGCCTTGAAAGCCTCTTCCGGCTTTGCAAAGACCAGACGGAACCGCATCGAGACATCCTCCCATTGTTTCTTGAGCGCAGGATCAGCGGCAAGCCTGTCTTCAACAGCCTGTCCAATGGATTTGGCAAAGGTGGTGATGCCGGCGACCATAGGCTTTGGCTCCTTGAGGACGTTCTTTGTTTGCGTGGATGTGTTGCCAGAGACGATGCCAAGTTTCGCTCCGATCGCAACCAATCTCGCGCCGAGCTCTCGCAGTTTCTCTTTCTGGCGGACGGTCCAGGCAAGCTGGTCGCGTACGATTGTTCTGGCAACGCGCAGGAGGTTCAGATCGCGCGTTTGCGCAAATCGCAGCGCCGCGCGATAGAACGGATCGGTCGCATAATCGAGTGTGGTGTCCTTGGCATTCTTGGCGGAGAGAACAGCAACCAGCCCTCCGGCTTTGTCGAAAGACCGGGTGCCATAATAGACATGCAGATCTTCCCGATGGCGGGTCATCGCCACATAGGTCAGGTGTCGGTCCAGTGATAGAGAGGCAAGCACCTTGACCCGATCAACGGTTGCTCCTTGCGACTTATGGATCGTCGTTGCATAGCCATGATCGACATTGTTGTAGAACCGGCTTTCAACGACAACCTGTCGGCGATGCTCGCCTTCACCGATCTCGGCAATGATCTTTTGTGGATGCGCTTCGATGATCCTGGCCAGCATCCCGTTCTTGACGCCGAGACTTGTCTCGTTGCGCAGGAAGACAATCTGGTCGCCGGCTGCAAAACGCCGTTCGCCATCCTCCGTCTTGAAGGCATAACCGGTTTCAATAAGGCCGCGCTTGATGAGTTCTGCCCGCGCTAGTTCATTCAGCAATCGAACATCACGCCTCAAATGCGCCAGGATCAGTGAAGACTTTTCCGGATCGTAATCCTTGTTCCAGTCGGCAATGAGCCGTTGAACCGCGTCAGCCTTTATTTTGCTGCCAATAATACGATCTTCAGCGCTATAGGTCTTCAAGGCTGCGGCGATATCGCCCTTGGCAAGATGGCTGGAGGCCTGGCGCATCCAGTTCTGTTTCTGGCGATAGATCGTCTCAAGTTCGCCGTAACCGATGCGCTCGACAATGGCGCGGAAGGCAGCACCCGCCTCAATCGGCTGAAGCTGATCGGGATCACCAACAAGGACGAGTTTGGCGCCGCGCTTGGTAACTTCTTCAACAAAGCGCCCCATCTGACGTGATGAGACCATGCCTGCCTCATCGAGAACAAAGACAGTCTGATCGTCGATGCGGTCCTTGCCCTTCTCCCAGCGCAGTTCCCAGGAAGAAAGAGTCCGGGAGAGAATGCCGGACTCCTGCTCAAGGCCTTCGGCTGCTTTTCCTGCAAGCGCGCCACCGACGACGCGGTAACCGGCCGCTTCAAAGGCTTCGCGAGCAGCTTTCATCATAGTGGTCTTGCCGGCGCCAGCGCGGCCGACGACAGCCGATATTCGCTCCGGTCCAGTGATGCGGGATATGGCTGCTTTCTGTTCTTCTGATAATCGCACATGTCGGTCGAAGGTGGAGGTGACAACGCGCGCGCTGACCCTGTGTGTGGTCTTGCCATTGAGCCAGACCGCACGGGCTGCCATCTCAGCTTCAAGCTTGATCATGGGCCGTGTTGTGTAACGGGCAGGTGCACAGCGGCCTGTTTCAAAATCAATCCGCTCACGATCAAGACGCAGCGTTTGCGGATCCTGCAGAACCTTCGCCATCAAATTGGCAAAGAGGGCGGCATCGTCGATATAGCGATGGAGGATCTTGGCGACATCGCGCTCATCAAAGACGTTTTTCTCGCGGGTGATCAGATCAAGGACGATTGCGGGATTGGCTTTTATGCGCCGTGCATTTTCTGCGCGGCGCGCTTCCTGGATCTCAAACCGTTCCAGTGTCTGTGTCGTTGACCTTGTATCCGATGACGAACTGGCTGCTTTACGATCAATGGCTTTGGTCCCGACACCGAGATGAATGGTCGGGACAAGATCGACACCCTGCTTTTCGTAGGATCTGCCATCGACGCGAATATCAAGACCGGCCAGTGCCAGATGTTTGTTTTGGCAGGCAAACCATCCGTCGCGAAACGCATTGAAGTCGTCCATGCCGCCGGCCCAGAGTTCATAGACGATCTTGCCCGCGTCATTGCGGATCGGATTACCATCCGGTCCAACGACAGCCACCTTCTTGCCCCCGAACCCGTCTTCTGTGAGCGGGCGCAGCGTCGTCATCAGATGGACATGGGGGTTTCCCTCAATGTCATGATAGACCCAATCGGCAACCATGCCCTTTGCTGTGATGTGGGTTGCGACGAACTCCAGCATCAGGGCGATATTCTGATCCTTTGAAAGCTCGATCGGCAGGGCAACCGTCACGTCCTTTGCAAGCTGTGCGTCGGAACGTCTCTCAAAGGTCTCGACCTTGTTCCAGAAGGCCTCGGAAGCACCGGAGACCGAGCGGTCGGCGATTATGGATCGCAGCCACTCAGGCGCATCGGCGGGAATGACGAATTCCTCGTGCGCCAGGCCGCTCTTGCGGGAATAGTCAATGGTTCTCGCTTCCCGCTCAAACTCCATCTTCGCACAATGGCGATAGGCGGCCGATAGCACGGCGCTGCGGCCTCCCCCACGGGCAACGATGCTGACTGAGAAATGTGGAACTGCCATCGGCGGCAATCTTCCTTCGAGCGATAAGGTCTTCCATTCGTCCTCAGGAAAAGCGGGTCATCTTTTTTGGCCCAGCAAGGGCGTCGCATCAGCGACGTATAATTGCGCCCTTAAGACCGATCCTTCGGAACGGTCGGGATGATCGCCCAGATAACTGACCTTGGAAATTGTAGGATTCACAGTAGTGCGATCGGCCCACATATCGGTGAGAAGGGTTTGGAACGACAAAGCATTCCAAGCCAGGAGACAACCGGAAATGAAAAAACCTTCCTCGAAAATCAGAGACCAGATCGCCAAACTTCAGGAAGAGTTGAAGATTGCGGAAACACGCGAAGCTGAACGCATCGGACGCGTGGCGCTGAAAGCCGGTCTGGGCGAAATCGACATTGAAGAGGCAGATCTTCTTGCCGCATTCGAGGACCTGGCCGCGCGGTTTCGTGGGGAAAGCCGGAAAGCCCAGTCAGGAAAAAAGCCTGAGCGAAGCGCCGGTAGTCAGACGCCGGGTTCGGCATTCCAGTCTGGCGAGACTTCGGGCAAGGCTGGTGAGGCTTGAACGCATGCAGCGATTGCAACAGACGGACGCCCGCAAGAAAGACACGCGCGAGAAAATCGAGCTTGGCGGTCTGGTTGTCAAAGCGGGGCTTCGCTTCGAAAAACGCGCCGTTCTCTTAGGCGCCATGATGGAACTCTCGGAGCGTTTAAGCACTGATGCAAGCGAGCGGGATCGCTTGAACAGGATTGGCGCGGACGCTTTCGGCAAAGCCGATGAATAGGGTTTTTCTCTTCACGCTCCCAGTCATCACGATGATCGCTGTGACACCCCTGATAACCGGCGCGCCCGAATGGTTTGCCCATCTTGGAACATCGCAAAAAGCGCAATTGATGCTTGGGCGGTTCGGTATTGCCTTTCCCTGTCTGGTCGCAGCTTCTGTTGCGCTTGTCATCCTGTTTGCTTCTGCCGGATCAACATCAATCAAAACCACAGGATGGGGCGCTTTTGTCGGCAGTGCAGTAACTGTTTTGATTGCAGTCTCGCGCGAATTTGTCCGCCTGTCGGCCTTCACCGAGCAGGTGCCATCCGGGCAATCGGTGATCGCCTATGTCGATCCGGCGATCGTGATTGGCGCAGGCTGTGTACTGCTGACCGGATGCTTTGCCTTGCGCGTCGGTCTCATGGGCAATACCGCATTTCCGTCCCGCGCGCCCAGGCGCGTTCAAGGCAAGCGCGCTTTGCACGGTGAAGCCGATTGGATGACAATGCGTGAGGCGAAAAAGCTCTTCGATCATGATGGCGGCATTGTCATTGGCGAAGCCTATCGTGTGGATCGCGACAGCATTGCGCGACAAGCGTTTCGGGCTGATGATGCCGAGACCTGGGGGTCAGGCGGAAAGTCACCGCTTCTTTGCTTTGATGGTTCGTTCGGATCCTCGCACGGGATCGTCTTTGCCGGATCAGGCGGCTTCAAGACCACCTCCGTTACCATTCCAACAGCCCTCAAATGGGGCGGTTCCATGGTGGTTCTTGATCCCTCAAGCGAAGTTGCGCCGATGGTTCGCCGCCACCGCGTTGAGGCAGGCCGCGATGTCATCATTCTCGATCCCAAACATCCTGAGATAGGTTTTAACGTTCTCGACTGGATTGGCCGGCACGGTGCAACGAAAGAAGAAGACATTGCCGCCGTTGCCTCCTGGATTATGAGCGATAGCGGACGGGCAACCGGGATACGTGATGATTTTTTCCGCGCTTCAGCATTGCAGCTTCTGACCGCCATGATTGCCGACGTTTGTCTCTCAGGACATTCGCCAGAGGAACAACAGACCCTGCGGCAGGTGCGCGCCAATCTCTCAGAACCCGAACCCAAATTGCGCGAACGGCTTCAGGAAATTTACGACAATTCCGGATCCGGATTCGTGAAGGAAAATGTCGCCGCCTTCGTTAATATGACACCGGAAACCTTCTCCGGCGTCTATGCCAATGCAATCAAGGAAACCCATTGGCTTTCCTATCCGAACTATGCCGCCCTTGTATCAGGATCGAGTTTCGTCACCGATGCCATTGCAGAGGGAAATATCGATGTCTTCCTCAACATTGATCTTAAGACGATGGAGACGCATTCCGGTCTTGCCCGCGTCATCATCGGTGCGTTTTTGAATGCGATTTACAACCGCAATGGCAAGATAAAAGGACGCGCCCTCTTCCTCCTCGATGAGGTGGCAAGGCTCGGGTTTATGCGTATTCTCGAGACCGCTCGCGACGCCGGTCGCAAATACGGGATCACGCTCGTTATGATCTACCAGTCGATTGGACAGTTGCGTGAGACCTATGGCGGACGGGACGCTTCGAGCAAATGGTTTGAAAGCGCAAGCTGGATTTCCTTCGCAGCGATCAACGATCCGGAAACCGCCGACTACATCTCGCGGCGCTGTGGCACGACAACCGTGGAAGTCGATCAGATCAGTCGCAGTTTCCGCAGCGGCGGCGCGTCACGAACACGCTCCAAACAATTGGCCGCGAGACCGCTGATCCTTCCTGAAGAAGTGCTGCGGATGCGCGGTGACGAGCAGATCGTCTTCACCTCCGGCAATCCGCCGCTTCGATGCGGGCGCGCCATCTGGTTCCGCCGTACAGATATGAAGGCAGTCGTCGCCCAGAACCGGTTTGAGCGATCGAAGACGGTCTGAGTGCGCACCCCCGCATGGGAACGCACCCGACAGGGTCATGCCCGTCTGATCGTCGCGTTAGTGAATTGCAGATCACTGCGAGCGGCCAGGCGCTACCGATCACAAAAATGAATCAGTCCGCCGTGATTGATTCAGAGAATTCGTTGGAAGGGATCACTCGAAAAGGCGAAGCTGCGGCGATGAAGAACAAGGTCACAGGCCCCGTCCATCTCCGCCGTATCGATCCATCCCAAAACATGCGACGGTATTACAGCCTCGCGGTTCAACCAACACTGTTTGGTGGAGCCTCGTTGATCCGTGATTGGGGACGGATCGGAACGAAGGGTCAGACTATGATGGAGACGTTCGACCAACCGGACGAAGCCACGCAGGCATTCGAACGGCTGGCGCAAATGAAGTGTCTTAGGGGCTATTGCAGTGCCGACGCTATTGAAAGCGACTGACCTCGTTGGAAGATCCACGCCGTACAATGAATTCGCGCAACAGCGGCAGGAAGAATGCTTTGCTGAAACGCCCAATTGGCGGTTCCGGTTCCAGATAGAAAGACCGACCGATCCGGTCGCTGTTAAACTCATCAAGAATGATCCAGAGACGTTTATCGGTGTCGAGCCCCGCGCGACGCTTCTCGATATCGGGAATCTCAGCGGAGAACCGCGACGTCTCTGGTTGCTTGGCGGTGATCGGAAAGAAGAGCACCAGATCACCATCCGGGCGAGCGATCCGCACCCCGACGGCCACGGGACGAGGTTTGCGCCCCTCGGTCTCGCCGTCACCGGCCTGCCGCGCCCATAGGTAAGGGTAGCGTATGATTGTCGCTGTCTTTATGTCGTCAAAGCTCATGACCGGCCCGTCTCGTCCTCCTGCCCATAGACTTCAACCGCCTGCTCAAATTCGGAGAAAAGGCTATCGGGCATCGTCTCGATCGTGCCGACAGCGCGGGCATCTGATTGGCGCATAAGGCGCTCGAAATCCTCGATATTGAGGAGGACGAGTCGCGGCCTGTTGCGTTGGGTGATCGTGACCGGACGGCGCATCGCTTCGGCGATAATATCGCCCGACTTGCGCGAAAGGTCGCTGGTCGAATAGGTATGATCGGAACGGGACATAACGATCTCCTGTTATTGTTGGAAATGCTGTAAAATACAGCATTAATCGCATTTTTGCAACCTCTTGGCTATCCCCGCCCAGGGTTCCTTTAAGCAGATGCACGGTAAAGGTGTGAACCGGCGCAGGGGTGGCGTCGCCTTAACCGCCTGTTTGCATTGAGTTGATAACGGGCTTGCATGACTGAACCCTCGCTCGCCCACTTCAGACGCCACCGCCATAGCTGCTCAATGGATAAAGTATTCTGGCGGATGTTAGACAACGATCAACCCTGTCAAACGCGCTGAGACTGATGAACAATTTTTTGGCCGCTCACCCCCAAACCCGCCTTATGGCCTCGAATGCGGTTGAAACAGCGGGTTCGCGCTTGCGCGCTTCCAGGCAAATGAAGCTCAATGTCGTGGAAATTTTCACGGCGTCGGCGATGATGAGCCCATAGTTTTGTTGTTCATTAAGAGCGATTGACTCGCGGCACAGGCTGAGGCCGATGCCCGTACGTACCATGGCGACCATTGAGGCTTCCTGATCAACCTGAGCGACGACGTTTTGACGAAGGCCACGACTGCTGAACAGGCGGGTCAGCAATCGGTGATGCACTGACGCCGATGGTGTGCCAATCCACGGCAAGGATGCCAATTGTGCCCAGTCAGCGCCGCGAACAAAGCCGGCGAGCGAAGGTGGGGCGACCACGCGATAGGTCAATTGTGCAAGCTCGTGGGTATGAAACAGTGATGTGGTACTCTCTCCGGTAATCTCGGCGGAGGGGTCATAGTCTCTCGGATTGCCCAAATAAAAACCGGCATCCAATTCGTTCTTCTTCAACCTCTCGGGAACATCGCCGCTCATTCCATGGCGCAGCGTGGTTTCCAGTCCTGGTCCACCCTCGATCAAAGCCTTCAGAAATGCTCCCAGCCGGGTAAATTCGGGGTCAATGATCGTCCCGATCCGCAGATTCCCGCGTACACGTGTAGAAAGATGCCCGGCTGTTTGTCCAAAATCCGCCAGCGCGGCCAACACTTGTTCCGCCTTGGCAGCCAAAAGGGCTCCCTCATGCGTCAATCCCAACCCCGTTGAGGTCCGCCGGAACAAGGTCAAGCCGCTGTCTGCCGCCAGACGTTTTAATTGAAGCGTGACCGCCGGCTGGGTGACGTGCAATTGCTCCGCGGCGCGGGTGACATTGCCCTCCCGCGCAACGGCCAGAAACGCCCTTAATGTTCTCAGGTCGACCGAATTTTGCATATTAGTTTCACTTATAATGCTTTGCGCTATTTGTCATTGGATTTTCCAGTCAATCATCCGTTATTTTCCAGGAAAGCATAGGGAGGCAGCTGATATGAGACGAAAAGACGTCGCCACTCATGGCCGAGATTTGTCCTTCCGGGATAGGCGGCCGATACGATGACGCGCATCATTTCACCAGTCTCCAGCGAGGCTTTCGACTATGTCATTGTTGGTGGCGGATCAGCCGGCTGCCTGCTCGCCAATCGCCTCAGCAAGGATCCGGCAAACCGGGTCCTTTTGATTGAGGCCGGGCGCAAAGACGATTATCCCTGGATTCACATCCCGGTCGGCTATCTCTATTGTATCGGCAATCCGCGCACCGACTGGCTGTACCAGACTGAACCGGATGCCGGGTTGAACGGTCGTTCTCTGCGCTATCCACGCGGCAAGACGCTGGGTGGATGCTCCTCAATCAACGGTATGATCTATATGCGCGGCCAGGCGCGTGACTTTGATGGCTGGGCTGCGTCGACAGGAGATGACGCTTGGTCCTGGCAGAACTGCTTGCCTGACTTCAAGGCGCATGAGGATCATTATCGGCTTGACGACGGCGCTGATCCCAAGACTGGCGACAACAGCCGCTTCTCTGACATGCATGGACATGGCGGTGAATGGCGGATCGAAAAGCAAAGACTCAAATGGGACATTCTGGAGTCTTTCGCCGAGGCTGCGGTCGAAGCTGGCATTCCTCGATCTGAGGATTTCAACAGCGGCGACAACGAAGGCGTCGGTTATTTTGAAGTCAACCAACGGTCCGGTTGGCGCTGGAACACCTCGAAGGCCTTCCTGCGCCCCTCAAACAACCGTCCCAACCTGGCGATCTGGACGCAATCCCATGTCGACCGATTGGTGCTTGAAACAGAAGGTTCCGGCCACAAGCGCTGCGTTGGCCTCCTGCTTAAGAGCCAGGGGCAGAGTCTGGAGGTCCGCGCCCGCAGGGAGGTTATCCTTTCGGCCGGGGCGATCGGCTCGCCTAAGATCCTGCAACTGTCAGGCATCGGGCCCGGTGGTCTCCTGAAGGAGCACGGGGTCGAGGTCGCGCATGAGTTGCCGGGAGTTGGCGAAAATCTCCAGGACCATTTGCAGATTCGCGCAGTCTTTAAAGTCAGTAATGCGAAGACGCTGAATACACTCGCCAATAGCCTGTTTGGAAAAGCCAAGATCGGGCTCGAATATCTCCTGAAGCGCAGCGGTCCGATGAGCATGTCACCGTCTCAGCTCGGTGCCTTCACCCGTTCGGACGACAATCAGGTACACGCAAATCTGGAATATCACGTCCAACCGCTCAGCCTCGACGCTTTTGGTGAACCTCTGCACAATGTACCCGCGTTCACTGCGAGCGTCTGCAACCTTAACCCGACGAGCGTCGGAAGTGTGCGTATTCGCTCCGACAAAGCATTTGACGCCCCGGCGATTGCCCCTAATTATCTCAGCACTGAAGACGATCGGCGTATTGCTGCGGAAAGTCTTCGGCAGGTGCGCAAGATCGTGGCGCAGCCGGCATTGGCGAAATACCAGCCGGAAGAATGGAAACCCGGCACGCAATTCGAAAGCGACGAAGACCTTGCGCGGTTAGCTGGCGATATTGCCAACACAATTTTTCATCCCGTCGGAACCACGAAAATGGGCCGCGATGATGATCCGATGGCGGTAGTGGACAGCCGCCTGAGGGTGCGGGGCGTCCAAGGCCTGCGCGTTGTCGATGCGGGCATCATGCCGAAGATCACCAGCGGTAATACCAACGCGCCAACGCTGATGATCGCTGAAAAGGCCGCCGCATTTATTATTCAAGATGCGCCATGAGGCGTCTTATGCGCTGAGACGGCTCTAGCACAATCAGGACAGACACAAGATGATATCCACAACTCGCGAAAATCTCCCGCTCTCCGGCGTCAAGGTCATCGATTTCGGTCAGTACATTGCCGGCCCGGCCGTCGCAATGATCCTCGGTGACCTCGGCGCGACGGTGGTTCACATCGATCCGCCCGGTGGACCGCTATGGCAGAGCCCTGCTAATGCGACGCTCAATCGCAACAAGCTCATCGTCAACATCGATTTGAAGGTGCCGGAAGGCCTTGAGCAGGCGCTAGCGCTCATCGGGGAAGCGGACATTGTCATCGAAAACTTCCGGCCGGGCAAATTTGCGACGCTCGGCATCGATTTTGCTGCGCTCAGGCAGGAACGGCCGGAGCTGATCACCCTTTCCATCCCCGGTTTTGCTTCAAACGACGAGGAAAGGCGTGAGCTGCGGGCCTATGAGAGCGTGATCGCGGCAAGTTCCGGTGTCTTTACCGACATGGGCCTCAATCGCGTGCTGATGGGTGTCAATCCATCCTTTTCTCCGCTGCCGCTGGCTTCCGCCTATGGCGCCATGCTGGCGTCTTCCGCCACGGTCCTCGCCTTGCAAGCGCGCGAGCGAACCGGTCTTGGAGATCACATCGAAGTGCCGCTCGCCAGCGCTGTCATGGAAGGGCTTTGCTACAACTCGATTAAGATTGACGGGCTGCCGGATCGTTATATCACCCAGCGCGAGCAGGAGATTGCCCGTCGGCGAGCCGAGGGCCTGCCGATGAATCTCAGCTATGAGGAATTGCAGGAGCTTCTCGATCCTTTCTATCGCAGCTATCTCTGCAAGGACGGGCGTATGTTTTATGTCGTCTGCCCCAGTCACAAGAACCACGCAAAGCGTTGCTTGCAGGCTCTCGACATCTACGACGAGCTTATTGCCGATGGATTGATGGAGGAAGAGGATACATACCTCCCGACATCGGAATGGAAATCCGACGTATCTCTCGGCGTCTACCCATTACCCAAGTTCTGGGCAGACAAAATTGCTGCCAGAATGAAGGAGGTCTTTCTTACCCGGACAGCCAAGGAGTGGGAGCGCATATTCGGGCGCGGTGGCTTTCCCGGCGCGCCGCAACGTTGGCTGCAGGAATGGATCAACGACGATCATGCAGAGACCTCGGGCCTAATGATTGATGTTCAGGACCCGGAATACGGAACCATGATCCAGCCGGGTCCTGTTGTCTGGCTCGAGGAAAGCGGAGAGGCTGCCTTGTCTCCGGTGCCGCGGCGCTGGGTAGGGTTCCCTACCGCCTTGGCCCTGCTCAGAAAGCAGAAGACCAAGCTGCCACGCGTAATCGATCCCGATGATCGCAGCGGCTGGCTGGAAGGTGTTCGCGTGCTCGACCTCTGCAATGTGATAGCAGGTCCGCATTCGGTGTATTATCTGGCCCGCTTTGGTGCCGAAGTGATCAAGATCGATCCTGCCTCGCCTCTCTACGATTGCTGGAATACTGTCATTTTCGGTATGTCGCATATGCGCGGCAAACGCTCGGCGCTCGTCGACATCAAAGTCGCTGAGGGGAGAAAGGTTCTCGAGGAACTGGTGAAGTCAGTTGATGTCATCGTCTGGAATGCGCCGGACAACCAGATCCGCCAGATGGGGCTTGATGCCGAGACACTGGGGAAGATCAATCCCGATGCCATCTTCTGCAAGCTCGACTGCTTCAGCGGGGTAACCCGTGGGCCCCGGACCGATTATGTCGGCTACGACGATCTGGTGCAGGCGGCGACCGGCATCATGCTCCGTTTCGGCGGCTCGATGCACGAGCCGGAAGAACATGCGCATGTCGGCACGATCGATGTCATGTGCGGTTTCGGTGGTGCGCTTGGTGTCGCTGCAGCGCTTTACCAAAAGCTGAAGACCGGACGGGTCGGTCGCGGCCGGACATCTCTTTCGGCAAATAGCGGCCTCCTGCAAATACCCTTCTGCTATGACTATCGCGGCCGAGGTCTTTTCAATGAGCCCTCCGGCCGCTACGTGTCAGGATATGATGCGCTGACCCGTTTCTACTACACGGCGTCCGGCGACTATCTCCTTTTCAGTTCAAACGAACACGATATTCCAAGCCTCGACGGCCTCGAAGAGTTCAAGGGTATTGCCAGCCTGCCGAAGGACGAACGAGACTCATTTCTCTCCAATATCTTTGCCGGGGATACATCTCAGGCTTGGCTGGAGAAGTTGCAGGCGGCAGGTTTTGGAGCCGTGATCTGCGACAATATCGATGCCCTGAGGTCCCGCTATTCGCGGGAGGCTGACGGAACGAATGGTCTCGATAGAGGAAGTTATTCCTTCTCGACCTACTCTGATCATCCAAGCGGCCATGTCGTCACCCAATTGGACCCTTACGCGATCCGACCAAGCCGTAGTTCTATTGTTTCACCGCCGCCGGCGGAGAAGTATGGCGCATCCACCGTCAAGGTTCTCGAAGAGGTTGGCTATTCGGCTGAAGAGATCCAGAAACTACTCGCCGATGGTGTTGCTCGTGAAAGTTGGAGCTCGGAGTATCTGCCGAGCTAGTTCTGAGTGGCGAGTTGGGGTTCTGAGGAGGATACCCAACGCCAGCGGCCCGAGTATGACTATCCAGGGAGGAACCATGAACTCGCTTCAACATGGGCAAGGGAACACTCGACTGAACGTAGGGTTTATCTTGGCTCAATCATTTACTTTGTCCGCGTTTTCGCTCTTCGTTGATATGCTGCGACTGGGTGGTGAGGAACGGGATGCGTTCGGGAAAGTGCGAGCCAATTGGCAGGTATTGGGCAGTACAAAAAATCCGATCTCATCCAGTTGCGGGGTGAAAGTCGCTCCAACCTCGAATTTTGTCGACCCGACGCAGTTTGATTACATCGTCGTCGTTGGTGGCATGCTCGCGACGGATAGGCCTGTAGACAAGCAGACGATTGCGTTTCTTCAAAAGGCTGGGCGCATGAGAATACCACTCATCGGTGTCTGTACCGGAACGTTCATCCTGGCCGAAGCAGGTCTCATGAAATATCATCAAACCTGTGTGAATTGGCGTCACTACCAGGAGTTCCGCGAGCGTTTCCCGAACCTTGAGGTCCGCACAGACAGGACATTTCATCTGGACAGGATCAGGGGATCTTGTGTGGGTGGAAGCAGTTCGTCCGAAATGGCTGCCTTTCTCGTAGGTCGACATATCGGAAAGTCGGCGGCGAGGAATGCATGTGAGATACTCTTGATGGATAAAGGGCGCGCGCCACTCGATACTCAGCCTCGACGTCTGTTACACCTGTCCTGCAATGATCCAAGAGTAGATTCTGTGCTCAATATCATGGAGCGCCATATCGAGGATACAATCTCCCTTGCAGTTCTCGCTGACTCTGTGGGGCTATCACGACGACAATTGGAGCGGCTTTTCCTCAAAACGCTCAATAAATCGCCTGGCCAAGTTTATCGTGAGCTCAGGCTTGAACGCGCTAAACTGCTTCTTAAAGAAAGCAAGGCTCCCCTGACTGAAATTGCAACAGAAGTGGGGTTCAAGAGTGCATCGCATTTTGTGCAGCTTTTTAGGACAACCTACGGAAAGACCCCTAATAAGCTACGTATGCGAGAGACTTTGCTCACCTAGATATGATTTGAACGCGATCCTGTCAGCCATGCGGCGCGATTCCAAGCGCATAAATAATCATCTTTGTATGCCGTTACGGCACTTTCTGACACGGTCTTCGACACAGACCCGAAGCAGCGATTGCCGGGCCGCATCAAGCTCTCGTTTATCGACCATTGCACAGGTATCGATGAAACCTCAATGGGCGAGTGCATTACCTTAACCGCAACAGGTCGCCGCCAGGGCACTCCTCGTTGAACGATCCATGCCCAAAATTTGGGCAAAAGCGGGTCACCGGGGTGGATAGAGCCAAATCTCAAACCGTGATCGAATGTCCAACAGATTTATTTGTAGCGCACGGAGAAACATTATGGTCGAAACAGTTTTGTCACAAACCGCGTCCAAAGCGCTTCCGAACGATCGCTTCCATCTCATTCAAGCTGCCCCGGTTGCCGGCTCGATTGGCAATGAGGCACGCGAACTCATTGCGTCCTCCGACGATGTTTATGTCGTTGATCAATCTGGCCGCAAACTGCTCGATGGACCTGCTGGAATGTGGTGCATCAATGTCGGGCATCGCAATAAGGCATTGGCCGACACATTGCGCGAACAGGCCATGTCGCTGACCTATTCCACGCCCTGGTATACCAGCAACGCCCCGGCAGAAAAGCTCGCACGGCTGCTTGCAGCGCGCGCGCCTGGCGATCTCAATCATGTTTTCTTGACCACGGGGGGCTCGTCAGCCGTCGAAACAGCGATACGGCTCGCCCAGTTTTACAATAACGTCCGCGGCCTGCCGCAGAAGAAGCTTCTGGTATCTCGGCAGGGTAGTTATCACGGCTCGACATACCTGACAGCGTCGTTGAACGGCCGTCCGCGCGATCATGACTGGATGGATGGCGCGAGAGATCTGGTGAGAAAATTGGCATGCCCAAATCCCTTTCATCGCCCGGCAGAAATGTCGGTCCAGGCGTTTGAGGATTCCCTTATCGACGAGTTTCGATCGCTCATCGCACATGAAGGTGCTGATCGTATTGCCGCCTTCATCGCAGAACCCATTCAGGCAAGCGGCGGTGTCCTGATGTCGCCGCCAAACTATCTCAAACGCATGCGCTCTCTCTGTGCCGAGAATGACATTCTCTTTATTGCCGACGAGGTGGTTACCGCCTTCGGACGGCTCGGCCATATCTTTTCTTCGCAAGACGTCTTTGGTGTTGAGCCCGACATGATAACGTTCGCGAAAGGCGTAACATCCGGATATTTCCCCCTCGGTGGTTTGATGATTTCGGATCGATTGATGGCGGAGCTTCGTAGTTCCAATCACCCCGATGCAAATTTTGTCCATGGACTGACCTATTCCAGCCATCCAATCGGTTGTGCCGTGGCCATACGCACGCTGGAACTCCTGGAAGATGGTATTCTCGACCATGTGAATGATATCGCACCCTACTTTCAGGAGAAGTTGCAAACCCTTGAGGAGCTTCCGCTCGTAGGCGAGGTGCGCGGGGCTGGCCTGATGGCCGGTATTGAATGCGTCGCCGATGCCAAGGCCGACAATCCCCTTGATCTTGATTTGACCGTCGGAAAGCGGATCGACTTTCATTGCCAAGAAAATGGCTTGTTGGTCAGGCCTCTTATCAACATGTGCGTTATGTCGCCGCCGCTCACGATTACCCGCTCGCAGATCGACATGATGACCGATGCGCTGCGCAAAGGCATTGAGGCGACAGCCCGGGATCTGATCCGCGAGGGGCTCTGGAAGCCGGTATGACACGTCGTCTGCCCTCCATCCCGGCTACGTGGATCGAGGGCGGGAAACAAATTGTCCGCGCTGTTCCCGTATTCAGGTCGAGTTTCCTTACCGACGACCCAATCGGCCACGGAGGCGCTGGCTGTCATCAGTCACATTTTAGGGGAAAGCCATGCAGTCCGATAACGCAATGAAATTCTTTATTGATGGGCAATGGGTGACACCTTCCGGAGCTGATCACTTGGACGTTGTCAATCCTGCGACCGGTCAACCGTTCATGCAGATTGCGATAGGCAATACTGAACATGCAGATCAGGCTGTGCAGGCCGCTTTTGAAGCCTTCCCGGGATTTTCTGAAACCAGCAAGAGTGAAAGGTTGGGTCTTCTGCGTGATGTTCTCCGCTGCTACAACGCTCGCTACGAGGACATTGCACAGGCCGTCAGCGCAGAGCTCGGCGCGCCGTTGAAGTTCTCCCGCGAGGCGCAAGCCTGGGCTGGGCAGATTCATCTGGAATCGACAATTGAGGCTCTTGAACGCTTCAGCTTCGACGAGCACCAGGGAAGCTCCATGATCACTTGGGAACCTGTCGGTGTTTGCGCGCTGATCACGCCCTGGAATTGGCCGCTCAATCAGATCGTATGTAAAGTCGCTCCGGCTATCGCAGCGGGGTGCACGGTCGTGCTGAAGCCGTCTGAATTGGCGCCACTCAGCGCGATCATCTTCGCCGAAGTGCTAGAAGAGGCCGGAGTTCCCAAAGGTGTATTCAATCTGATCAATGGGACGGGTCCGGTGGTCGGGCAATATCTCGCAGGCCACCCTCGCGTCGACATGGTGTCATTCACGGGTTCGACCCGCGCGGGCATCATCGTTGCCAAGACTGCGGCTGACACCGTGAAGCGGGTGGCGCAGGAACTGGGTGGAAAATCTGCCAATATTGTGTTGGAAGATGCCGACCTGGAAGATGCCGTCATCAAGGGTGTCGATGCGTGCTTCAGCAATGCGGGTCAATCGTGTGACGCGCCAACACGCCTTCTGGTGCCTGCCAATCGGCATGCCGAAGCGCTCGAAATCGCCAGACGGGCGGCATTTGCCACGCGCGTCGGTGATCCGCTGTCTGAAGATACCGATATGGGACCGGTGATCAGCCAACAGCAATTTGAGAAAATTCAGGGCTTGATCAACATCGGGATTGCAGAATGCGCCACTCTGGTCGCCGGCGGGATGGGCAAGCCGGACGGGCTGGAAAATGGCTATTACGTCAAGCCAACAATCTTCGGCGGTGTGAAGCCGGAAATGACCATTGCCCGGGAGGAGATTTTTGGCCCGGTACTCGCGATCATGCCCTATGAGACGGAGGCTGACGCCGTGCGGATTGCAAATGATTCCGTCTATGGCCTCGCCGCCTACGTGCAAGGCAGGAATGTGGAAAGGGCAAGGGCGGTTGCTCGGAAGATGAGGGCGGGGTCAGTCTACGTCAACTATGCCCCCTGGGATACCCACGCGCCGTTTGGCGGCTACAAACAGTCGGGCAACGGCCGCGAATATAGCCATTGGGGAATACGCGATTTCCTGGAGGTCAAGGGCATAGTCGGGTGGGGAGAGTAAACCTCTCCCGCTTTCTCTGCCGGTCAAGCATGCATCAAGACATCAGCCCCGGAGCGTTTGAGAAGGGGTTTCTCCGAAAAGCAACCTGTATCGAAGCGAAAAGCGGCTCCAGTGAAAGAAGCCCCAGTCCATTGCGATGTCTGACACCTTTCGCGGTGAGCGGCGGGCGCGCAAGAGATCGCGGCGGGCACCGTTGAGACGAAGCAAGGTCAGGAGCTTGTCGAGCGGCATCGGAGTGAAGCTTTGGCTGGCGTCTCTCAGTTTGAAAGTAGAAATACCAAGGTTACGCGACAGTGATCTCACGGTATGCGGCTCGTCTGGCGCATCGAATATTCTATCCCGAACCATCTTGTAGATACGTTCGGCGTCAGCGATGCGCGATGTGTCGCATATCATGCTTTTCTGGAAGAGAAGTTCAAACCTGTCCGTGATGATATCGGCAAGAACATCATCAAAGTTTTGCTTCGCCGCAAGATGTTGCTCCTGGCCAGCAGCTTCGAGCAGTGACAGCAACCAATCTGCCAGAAATGCCGAGTCTTCCAATGGAGCCTCAATGAGCTGTTTCTTGCCGATGCGGCCCTCTTTGTCTATCGCATCACGACTCAATACAAGCATCAGCA
>JBNLGT010000005.1:0-67935 GCA_050306195.1 Ensifer sp. | reverse complement strand
CAGCGGTATGCCAGTTAGCTGACAGGCCACAACGGCATTCGCGGAAATGGTTTTGGCAAAGGGATGTGTGGCGTCAATAACCTTGTCGAAGCCGTTTTGTTTGATGAATTCCGCCAGCCCCTGGGCTCCACCAAAGCCGCCAATGCGCGTTTCGCCAGCCGGTGTGACCGGGCTTTTCGTTCGCCCGGCCAGTGACGTGGTGACATGCCAATTGCCGCTGCCATGCAGATCTGCCGCCAATTCCGCCGCCTCGCGGGTGCCGCCCAGAATGAGGACTTTTCTAAGCGGCATGGGCGAGAATATTTCCCTGACGATCGACAATCATGACCCCAACCTTTGCCGGCGCGTCGCGTAAAGTCGATTGAGCAAATTGGCGAGCCTTCTCGGCAATGGGTGTGGCGAGATCAATGCCGGTTTCACGAGTCAGTTCAAGCGCTTCGAGCGCTGTGTTCGCATTTTGAATCCGCTTCTCCAGATCGTCATTCAGGCGGTCGGATGGAACCATGGATGCGAGAAAATTCATATCCACCTGACTGCGACCCGAATGTAAATCCATCGCGCCTTGCGCCAGTTTGGTAATCTTTCCGAAGCCGCCCGCTATCGTAATTTTGTCAACCGGATGGGCACGTATGTATTTCAGGAAGCCGCCCGCAAAATCGCCCATATCAATGAGTGCGCCGTCCGGCAGGCCTAAATGTTCTTGCGCCGATTTTTCCGATGTTGTTCCGGTTGACCCGAGAAGGTGGTTTAGTCCCTCTGCGCGCGCCACATCGACACCTCTGTGGATGGAATGGATCCAGGCCGAGCAGGAATAAGGCACGACGATGCCTGTTGTTCCTAAAATGGAAAGGCCTCCGACAATGCCAAGCCGTGGGTTCCAAGTCTTTGCTGCGATCTCCTCGCCACCGGGAATTGAGATGGTGACCTCCAGATCTGCTGGCAAGCCAGCGCTTTCGCAAAGTGCAGTCAGTTCACCCGTCATCATGGAGCGAGGAACCGGATTAATTGCGGCTTCTCCCGGCTGAATTAGCAAGCCTGCCTTTGTAACGGTTCCAACACCCTTGCCCGCCCTGAATTGGATGCCACTTAAGGGCTTAAGGGGCCGTACAGCCGCGATCACCGTTGCGCCGTGGGTGACGTCGGGATCATCGCCAGCGTCCTTCACCACGCCAGCTACGGCATAACCTTCGCCCAGCGTTTCAAAGGCCAGGCTAAACTCTGGCGTTTCGCCACCGGGCAGGGTGACGGCGACCGGGTCGGGAAAATCGCCTGTGATCAAGGCGCTCAGTGCAGCCTTGGCCGCGGCCGTTGCGCATGCGCCTGTTGTCCAGCCTGTTCGCAGCGAGGTGTCCTGCTTTTCAGGTTCATCGACGTCTGTTTTTTGTATGCTATCGTTCATGCCCGGACTATAGTCTGGCTTGTGCATGAAGAAAATGCGCAAAGAGCGCGAGAACGCGTGTTGGAGGGATCAAATGACATTCTCAGAATATGTTGCTGCTTCTGCGGTCCTGCTTTTTATTATGGTGCTTTGCGCGGCGGTATTGTGCAACAAGGGGTGGACCATTCGAGGCATGATGGCCATGGCTGGCAATCATGAAGAAACACCGGACAAAAGTGGGCTTGCCGGACGCGCTGACCGCGCAGCCAGTAACATGATAGAGAACATGGTTCTTTTTGGCGCCGCATGTATTGCGGCCGTGGCTGCGGGCAAGACGGACGGTATGGCAACAAGCGGTGCTGCGCTGTTTTTCTGGGCGCGACTTGCGTACTGGCCTGTTTATCTGATCGGAATTCCCTTTTTGCGGACCATCATATGGACGGTCAGCATTATTGGCGTTCTCCAAATCCTGTGGTCGGTGCTTTCCTGACGCCTGTCTTAATGGCGGGTTGAGGCCGAGCAAAGTCGCGTTTGTTCGTTGCAATTTCGGGCGCGTAAAAATATGAATTTCCCATGATGGAGAAGTTCTTCGCAAAACTTGCAAATCTGGAGCCCGGTTCCGTTTGGCTGGCAGGTGCTGGGCCAGGGGATCCGGGTCTGTTGTCCTTATTGGTCGTAAAGGCTTTGGGACAGGCGGATGTCATTGTGCACGACGCTCTGGTCAGCGAGGAATGCCTTGAACTGGCTCGTGATGATGTGGTTCTGGAGTATGCTGGAAAGCGCGGAGGGAAGCCTTCTGCCAAACAGCGTGATATCTCGCTCAGGCTGGTAGAGCTTGCTAAAGAGGGCAAACGCGTATTGCGGCTCAAGGGCGGTGATCCTTTCGTCTTTGGACGCGGCGGCGAAGAAGCGCTGACTTTGGTGGAAAATGACATTCCCTTTCGCATTGTGCCTGGCATTACCGCAGGCATTGGCGGGTTGGCCTATGCGGGCATTCCTGTTACCCACCGCGAAATCAATCATGCCGTTACGTTCCTGACCGGGCATGATTCGTCGGGCGTGGTGCCGGATCGCATTGACTGGGAGGCGCTGGGCAAGGGATCGCCAGTCCTCGTCATGTATATGGCGATGAAACATATTGCGCAGATCAGCGCCAATCTGATTGCGGCGGGCCGTTCTCCCGATGAGCCGGTTGCATTTGTCTGTAATGCTGCGATGCCTGATCAGACCGTGTTGGAAACGACGCTGGGCAGGGCGGAGGCAGATGTCGAGGCGTCAGGACTTGAGCCACCCGCCATTGTGGTTGTCGGAGAGGTTGTGCGCTTTCGCAAGGCTATGGATTGGCAGGGCGCTCTCAAAGGGCGCAAACTCAGCGCCAAAGGCCTGATTTCAGGGGCTGTTAAGGCGGCGGAATGAGCGGACTTTTAATCGCCGCGCCCTCTTCTGGAGCAGGCAAAACCTTCCTGACACTTGGATTGTTGCGAGCGCTGCGGCGCGCGGGTGTTGACGTTGCGCCGGGAAAGGCAGGTCCTGACTATATCGATCCTGCTTTTCACACCGCAGCGTCTGGGAAGGCTTGTCTGAACTTCGATCCCTGGGCAATGCGGCCGGATTTTCTTAAGGGTCAGGCACAGGCTCATGCGAAAACCGCGCCATTGGTGGTTGAAGCCATGATGGGGCTTTTCGATGCCGCGGCAGATGGTACCGGTGCGCCAGCGGACCTTGCAGCGCTTCTTGGGCTGAATGTTGTTCTGGTGGTTGATTGCGCCAGGATTTCGCACTCGGTGGCCGCACTTGTTCGCGGATATATGGACCATCGGCGCGACATTCACGTTTCGGGCGTGATCCTCAATCGTGTCGGTAGTGCGCGGCATGAGGCCATGTTGCGCTCAGCGCTCGTTGCTGCCGATGTGCACGTTTACGGAGCGATACTGAGTGATGCCGCCTTGCAATTGCCGGAGCGGCATCTAGGGCTGGTTCAAGCCGGAGAACATGCCGGGCTGGAACGATTTATCGAGCACGCGGCTGATATTGTTGAGGCGTCAGTTGATGTTGACGCCCTTTTGTCGTTGACGCGTGGTGACAAAAATACCGGGAATGGGCCATCTGTATCCTTGCCGCCGCTCGGCAATCGCATTGCCGTTGCGCGGGATTTGGCCTTTGCCTTTTCCTACGAGCATCTGCTGGCAGGCTGGCGGGAGGTCGGTTCCGAAATTGTTTTCTTTTCTCCGCTCAGCAATCACGGCCCGGATGAACTGGCCGACGCGATCTATCTTCCCGGTGGCTATCCCGAGCTGCATGCTGGGCGACTGGCCGCAGCAGACTGTTTCAAGGCGGAAATGCACGCTGCGCATGAGCGCAATGTTCGTATCTACGGAGAATGCGGCGGTTACATGGTTTTGGGTGACGGACTGATAGGATCAGACGGCGCACGCCACTCCATGCTCGGGTTGTTGCCGCTTGTTACCAGTTTTGCAGAGCGCCAGCGTCATTTGGGTTATCGTGTTGTAACGCCTGTATCGAAGTCGTTCTTCTCCGAGCCAATGACGGCGCATGAATTTCATTATTCGACAGTTGTTGAGGAAGGGCCGGGCGAGCCGCTTTTTCAGGTTAGCGACGCATTGGGTGAGGATTTGGGCCCTTGCGGGCTTAGGCATGGGAAGGTTGCAGGATCTTACATGCATCTTATCGACATTGCCGGGGGCAAGTCGTGAGTGGGAATACTGTATTCCATGGCGGCGGAATTGATGCGGCGGCGCTGCGCTATGGTCGTCCGGCTGATGAGTGGTTGGACCTTTCAACTGGCATTAACCCCTGTCCACCTGCCTTACCCGCGCTGGAGCCCCTGATATGGCAGCGGCTGCCAGACAGTCGGCTGATCTCAGATGCTCGCCAGATGGCGGCGCGTTACTATGGATCGGGCAGTGTTTTACCGCAGCCGGCGGCAGGTACGCAGGTTTTAATCAGGGCGCTTGCTGCGCAGGCTGACCGCGCGCGGCGGGTCGCAATTCTTTCGCCGACCTATGATGAGTACCGGTCTGTATTTGACGATGAGGGGTTCGGCGCTGATCTGATTAAAGATCTGGAGGAAATCTCCGATCTGCACGGGGTGGTGGTGATCGTGAACCCGAATAATCCGGATGGACGCGTTGTTGATCGTCAGACGTTGTTAGAACTGGCGCAGCGCTTGCGGACGCAATCCTCTATGCTGATCGTTGACGAAGCGTTTGGTGATCTGGACGATGGGGCCAGCGTTACGAGCGCTGTGGAAAATAATGACAATCTTGTTGTTCTGCGTTCATTTGGAAAGTTTTTCGGTTATGCGGGGCTGCGTCTTGCATTTGCGGTCGCCGGGGCTTCATATTCGGGGCGGATTGAACGCTTTGTTGGGCCTTGGCCGGTTTCTGGGCCAGCGCTGGCTATTGGCGGCACGCTGATGGCGGGTGATATCGGAGCGCTGCGCCAGACCATAAAGGAAAGAAGGCAGGCTCTTGGGGCCGTTCTTGATGCCGCAGGATTGAGCGTTATTGGCGGCACGGAACTTTTCGCGCTGATAGAATTCAAACGAGCCGGGCAGCTTTTTGAACATCTTGCGCGCGCCGGTATATTGACCCGTGCTTTTGACTACCGGCCTGATTGGCTGCGCATCGGGCTCTTCGCAGAAAAGAGCGATGGTTTACGCCTGGCTGCAGCATTGAAGGCCTTTGGCTAAAATGATGGCCTACCGTCTCACCGTGCTGTTTTTGGCGCTCCTGGTTGATCGTCTGATTGGGGATCCAACCTGGCTGTGGGCGCGCCTACCGCATCCGGTTGTCCTTTTTGGTCGCGCCATTGGTTTTGTTGACCGACGTTTCAACAAGCAGAATTTTGGGCGCAGGCGATCGCGGCTAACTGGCTTTATTGTTGTTTTTAGTCTTCTGTTTGGCACCACAATCGTGGCCTTCATGCTCGCTTCTTTTCTTCCCATTTTGGGTGTTGCGGGCCTGTTGATTGAGGCCTTCCTTGTATCGGTGATGCTGGCGCAGAAAAGCTTGCACGATCATGTCCTGGCGGTCGCGTCAGGACTGGAGGAGGGGGGGCTTGAAGAAGGGCGCAAAGCTGTCTCCATGATTGTAGGTCGCGATCCGAACGTGCTTGACGAGGCTGGCGTTTCCCGGGCGGCGATTGAAAGCCTGGCGGAAAACTTTTCCGACGGCGTCGTCGCTCCTGTCTTTTGGTACATTGTTGCAGGCTACCCCGGGCTAATTGGATACAAGATGTTGAACACGGCCGATTCCATGATTGGTCATAAAAGTGAGATATATCTTCATTTTGGATGGGCAGCGGCCCGCTTGGACGATTTTGCCAACTTGCTGCCTGCCAGGATTTCCGCTCTTTTGATCGCTGTTGGGGCCTGGATGGCCGGTCGGAAGGGGGCAGCAGCACTTTCGACGGCTTTGCGTGATCATCGCATCCACAGGTCCCCCAATGCTGGCTGGCCCGAAAGTGCGATGGCGGGCGCGCTTGACCTCAGACTGGCGGGGCCACGCATCTACGGTGATGACAAGGTGGACGAGCCCTTTATCAATTCCCGGGGCCGGGGTGATGCGTCGCCATCTGATATCCGGGCAGGACTACGTGTCTATGGAAACGCCTGCGGGATGCTGGCGATTGTGGCCGGAGCTGCTGCGGCGTTCGCCTTCCTATAAAATATCAATGGTTGATTTTTACAGGAAAACGGGCAATCTTTGCCAATTGAGGCGAGATTGCGGCGTTTTTGTGCGCGTATTAAGTGTCGCTAAATCAATTTCACCTATTAAGGTCGTTCATTCGAACATTAATGATACAAGTTTATCCGGAGGGAAGGATGCGAAATTTTGTAGTGGCCGTTGTCGCCGGCGCAATATTGGCCGGTTCCGCAGTTGTGGCGAATGCCGCCAGCATCGTGGCCAAAATCGACATTTCCGACCAGACCATGACTGTCTACAAGAACGGTTTCAGAAAGTACAAATGGAAGGTTTCCACCGCGCGCAACGGTTACGTTACGCCGACGGGGCATTATACCGTAAAATGGGCGTCCAAAAATCACCGTTCGCGGAAATATAACAACGCGCCGATGCCTTATTCGCTCTTTTTCCATGGCGGATATGCGGTGCATGGCACAACGGATCTGAAGCGGCTGGGACGTCCGGCATCGCATGGCTGTGTGCGCCTTGATCCGAAAAACGCGGAAAAGCTGTTTTCGCTTGCACAAGAGGCAGGTCTACGAAGCACGCAGATCGTCATTCGCAAGTAGATTTCCAGATGCTATCGGGGCGGGCTGCGTACATTTGCCGCGCATCCTGCTCTGGTTTTTATGTGCTGTCGCGCCGCGAATGGCGTCTCACTTGGCCTGATATCAATCGATATCGGCTGCATCCCGTAGGCGTTCGAGGCTAGCGCATGTCAGGTGACGATTGTTTTCAATCGTGATGACGCCATCGCGCCGCAACTTTGTCATTTGACGGCTGACGGTCTCGATGGTGAGGCCCAGGAAGTCTGCGATATCTGCGCGGGTCAGCGGCAAATCGAATTTGCACACATTGCCCTCTTCTGGATTAATGTTGGATGCGATGAGGTAGAGAAAACTCGCCACTTTTTCCTGTGCCGTCTTGCGACCCAGCGTCAACATCCAGTCGCGGGCCTCATCCAATTCATTCAATGCCTGCTCGTGGAGCTTATGTTCCAGTTCGGGCGTATCGTTCAGCATCCGGTCTATGACTGCCTTCGGCATAGAGCACAATTCGGTATCCACCGCCGCCTCTGCACTGACCTGACTTTCCTTTAAAAACGGCCTGCCGAGAAAGTCCGGGGCAAATTGCAACCCAACGATTTGTTGTCGACCGTCAGCCATCATTTTGGAAAGTTTGACGACGCCACTGAGTACGTTGGAGTAGGTGGCCATTGACTCACCCTGGCCAACGATTTCACCGCCCGCTTTTACCCTGCGGCGTTTGGAATGTTTGTTCAGTTCGGTAAGCTGTTCAGCCGAAAGCGCGCCGCAAACGCCGCCGTGGCGGGCTTCGCAGGCGCGGCAAAGCGCAGGCACCTCTGAATTATGGATGTCTAGGCGCTCCGGATTCATGTCATTGGCGATCATATTTCTGCTTGGAACGCTCATTCTGACTTCTCTTTCCGGCACAATAATTCTCTATTTCCAGATTACAATGACAGTTTTTTGCGAATTGGCAAATGTCATTTTCCACTACTACTCGCTATTTACGAACCAAATTTGACCAGGATCAAATTCCTTCCGGGCAATGCAAACTATGAGTCGCACAAGGAGAATTTCTATGCACAAAAGCCTTGTCGGTAAATATTCAGCCCCTGTTCCCCGCTACACAAGCTATCCCACAGCGCCCCATTTCGATATCACGATTGGAAACCGCGAGTATAGCGCTTGGCTTGCGGATTTGCCGGGAAAATCAAAGATTTCACTATATATCCATATTCCCTATTGTGACCGACTGTGCTGGTTTTGCGCCTGCCATACGAAGCATACCCTGAAATATGAGCCGGTTGCTGTCTATCTGGAAGCGCTTTACCGGGAAATTGACGCCGTTGCCGCACGGCTGAAGCCCGGGGTTACGGTTTCCGCCCTGCATTTTGGCGGGGGCTCTCCGACGATGTTGACGCCTGACGATATTGTCAATTTGGGCGCGATGCTGAAATCGCGCTTCGAATTCGCCGATGATGCCGAAATCAGTGTCGAAATGGACCCTAACGATATGGACGATGCGCGCTATGACGCGTTGGCGGCCATAGGCATGACGCGCGCGAGTTTGGGGGTGCAGGATTTCGATCCTGTTGTGCAAAAGACAATCAACCGCATTCAGACCTTCGAACATACGCGTTCCGTCGTTGAAGCGGTGCGCGCGCGCGGCGTTCATTCGGTCAACTGTGATTTGCTTTATGGGTTGCCGCACCAGACCCTTGAGACGCTTGAGAAAACCGTTCGACAGATCATTTCGCTGGATCCTGACCGTATTGCACTCTTCGGTTATGCGCATGTGCCGTGGATGAAAAAGCACCAAACGATGATTCCCGAAGACGCTTTGCCTGATGTAAATATGCGTTTCGAGCAGGCTCGCCTTGCGGCTGCGTTGTTACGCGACGCCGGTTATGAGCCTATTGGCATTGATCACTTTGCAAAACCAACGGACAGTTTGGCAATTGCTGCGCGCGAGGGGCGGATGCGACGCAATTTCCAAGGATATACCGATGATGCTGCGGATGCGCTTATCGGGTTGGGGGCATCCTCAATTGGCGAGTTCCCGCAAGGCTATGTGCAAAATATAGCCGCCTCGGGTGAGTATCAGCGCATGACGGAAGAAGAGGGTTTGGCCGCGGTGCGCGGCATTGCGCTGAGTGAAGACGATAAGCTGAGGTCCTATGTCATTGAACGTGTCATGTGCGAATTCCGGCTTTCGTTTGCTGACATTGCGAACCGGTTTGGCGATTGTGCGCAGGCGGTCGTGGCCGAAGCACGACAGTTTGCTGCTTCAAACAGCGACAGGCTGGTTGAAATTGAAGGGGATGAGTTTGTCCTGACTGAGCGAGGTAAACCCTTTGCGCGTACAGTTGCGGCGACATTTGATGCTTATCTTTCGAATGGAAAGGGCCGTCATTCCATTGCTGTTTGAGGTCTAACATTTGTCTGGTGTAGGGCGCATCCGTTGCAGATAGGTGACGTTGGCCCCAAACTGCAGCCCAATTCACTACAATGGCTGCACTTATGGGCACTAAAGGCATTGGCTTTTTGCGGCGAGTTGACTATAGGTCGCTGCCAATTATGAAATGCAAGAAGAGGTATGTGCGTGACAGACACATTCAATAAGGTCGCCGATATTATCGCTGAAACCAGCGAAATCGACCGCAACACCATTACGCCGGATAGCCACACCATTGACGACCTCGGCATCGACAGCCTGGATTTTCTCGACATCGTATTTGCGATTGACAAGGAATTTGGCATTAAGATTCCGCTTGAGCAGTGGACTCAGGAGGTCAATGACGGCAAGGTTTCCACCGAAGAGTACTTCGTGATGAAGAACCTTTGCGCCAAGATTGAAGAGCTGCGCGCAGCCAAAGGCTGATAATTTTTAGACGCGGCTTGAAAGGCATGTGGCGCTTGCGCCCATGCCTTCATTTTTTTGGGGGATACAATGCGCAAGACATTTTTTCCCGCTGTCGCCGGAGTTTTCTTTCTGCTCGCGAATAGCGTAGCCGCGGGCTCAATTGCGGAAAGTGGGCAAGAAGCTGAGGCGCTTCTGCAAAACGGCGACAGTATCGGTGCGCTGGAAGCGCTCGACTCGGCCATGCAGACGATTTGGGAAAAATCCCCGCTTGCTTTCCGCAAGATGCTGCTCGTCGAATCTGCCGAGGCTTACGGCGTCTATCGTCCAAGAAGCTCTTCGCAATATAAGTCGGGCGTGCCCTTGGTGGTCTATGCGGAACCCGTAGGGTTTTCTTATGGAAGCAGTGCGCTTGCTGGTTTTGATATGCGCTTCGCAGTTGATTTTGCGCTTAGTGACACGAATGACGCAGAACTCTTCTCAAAGAATGATTTTTTGAATGTTGGTCTTGCCTCGCTATACCGCAACCACGAATTCTATATGAAGATGACGGTCAACCTGACCGGCCTTCCTGCCGGGAAGTACAAAGCCAAATTTCATATTCGAGACGTTCACTCACAGAAAACCGGTGACTTTGCGCTTCCTTTCGAAATAGTTGAATAATTTGAGTTGGGGTATTAGACCGTGATCGGATCGATGTGACTCGATCCGATATAAAATTTGCCGCTCGCCGTTTTATCTACATTGGTGCTTTTTGAATGCTACTTGAATATTTTCAGATGATCGATGAGATCACTGGTTTTGACCGCGATGCGCTCACGCTCACGGCGCGTTCAACGGTCCCTGAAAAAAGCACTGTTTTTGAAGGACATTTCCCGGGTATGCCACTTGTGCCGGGCGTGTTGTTAATTGAGACAATGGCGCAGGCTTCAGGCTTTCTGGTTCTCGGTGTTACTGATTTTTCCGCCATGCCATTCCTGATGTCTGTGGATGGAGCGAAGATGCGCACATTTGTGGAGCCGGGGCAGGAGCTGGAAATTGAGGCGTTTCTGGAGCATGAAGGGTCCGGTTTTGCCGTGACCAAGGCCAAAATAACGTCCGGCGGGAAAAAAGTTTGCGATGCGCAGTTGAAATTGCGCACCATGCCCTTTGATCAAGTGCCGCTGGCGGATATCGTGCGCACGCGTGCGGGCGAAGTGGGGCTGTTTCGCGCCATGGGTGCAGAGGTTTGAGTAGGAGACATGGAATGGCTGAGCCTTCCAACGATGTTGTAATTACGGGTGTTGGTATTGTTTCCTGCCTCGGTGTCGGGCGGGAAAAGCATGAGGAACTGCTGTTTTCCTCCACGGCTCCGGCTGCGCGCGTTGATGCAGAACGATTTGCGCCCTATAGCGTTCATCCGTTGCCGGAAATCGATTGGTCGGCGCAAATTCCGCGCCGAGGTGATCAGAGGCAGATGGAAAACTGGCAGCGTCTTGGTGTCTTTGCTGCAGGTCTCGCGCTTGACGATGCCGGCATGAAAGACAACGAAGAGCTTTGCTCGACAATGGACATGATCGTGGCGGCGAGCGGCGGGGAGCGCGACCTGCATGTCGATACGCTGATTACCGATGAAGCCCTGAGCCGTAACGATCGCGAAGAACTGCTGAATGAAAAGCTGACGACCGAGCTTCGGCCGACCCTTTTCCTTGCGCAGCTTTCAAACCTTCTGGCGGGCAATATCTCAATTGTTCACAAGGTTACCGGCTCTTCCCGCACCTTTATGGGCGAAGAGGGCGCTGGCGTTTCTGCCGTCGAGACAGCAGTGGCGCGTATTCGCGCCGGTGAATCGACCCATGCGCTGGTTGGTGGTGCGCTGAATGCAGAGCGACCTGATGTGCTGCTTCAGCTTGAGGGAATTGGCGCGAATGCAACGGGCGGCTGGGCTCCGTTGTGGTCGCGCGACGAAAACGCCGGTGGCGGCATTATTCTGGGAACTGTTGGCGCGTTTCTGGTTTTGGAATCGCGCGCGCATGCAGAAAAGCGCGGCGCATCGATTTACGCCCTGCTGCAATCCGTTGAAGGCGACCGTGGATCACGCGACGAGGGCAAGCTGGAAGCCCGTCTGGAGCGTATGGCTGACGGGCTTGAAACCGCGCTGGTATTCTCCGGCTCTACCGGCATGCACCAGCTGGCGGAGCGTGAAAAAAGCTGGCTTGAAAAGCGTTTCCCCGGTGCAGCCGTTCGTGGCTTTGGCGGCCTGCTGGGCCACAGTATGGAAGCGCAATTTACGGCAGGTCTAGGGCTGGCGGCGCTGACGCTGGGCAAGGGTGCGCAGGTAGCGCCTATGGATAACACTAACGAATCCGCCATGGCTGGACCGTCGAACAGCGCTGTTGTGACGACAATCGGTCATCAACGGGGTGAGGGGCTTGCCTTCCTCACGGCCTATGCTTGAAGGAAGCGCATATGAGCACGTCTTATCGCGATCAATTTGGCCGTCCTGTCGTTGCCGTCACCGGCATGGGGGTTCTCACGTCACTTGGCCAGGGGCTTGAGGATAACTGGAAAGCCCTGACGGGTGGTGTATCGGGCATTCACGGCATTACCCGGTTCCCGGTCAACACACTTTCTACCCGTATCGCAGGTACTGTGGATTTCATTGATATCCCTGTGCCGAACGCGGTGGAGCGTTCTTACGCATTTGCACGGGAAACGACCATTGAAGCGCTGGCCCATGCAGGTATCTCCGGCGATTTTGGTGGGCCTCTTTTCCTTGCTGCACCGCCGATTGAGGCGGAATGGTCGGCGCGCTTTGAGCTTGCGGACCGGTCTGGCCCCAAACAGGCTGAGGACGATATCTATACCCGTTTGTTGACGACGCTGCGCGAAAATCACGATCCGGCTTTCCACGAGGCCGTCTTGTTTGGCTCCATTTCGGAGCGCCTGGCGGATCGTTTCGGCACGCGCGGCCTTCCCGTTACGCTGTCTACAGCCTGCGCCTCTGGCGCAACGGCAATACAGCTCGGTGTGGAGGCGATCCGCCAAGGCCGTACGGATCGGGCGCTGACTGTGGCGACAGATGGTTCTTTGAGCGCGGAGGCACTGATCCGCTTTTCTCTGTTGTCCGCCCTTTCCACGCAAAATGATCCGCCGGAAAAGGCATCGAAACCCTTTACCAAGGATCGCGACGGTTTTGTAATTGCCGAAGGCGCCGCCACGCTGGTTCTGGAATCACTTGAGGCGGCGGTGGCTCGCGGCGCGAAAATTTATGGCATCGTGCAGGGCTGTGGCGAAAAGGCCGACTCCTTCCACCGGACACGCTCATCACCGGATGGTGGACCTGCCATTGCCACCATGCGTCACGCGCTGGCCGATGCGGGCATCTCTGAAGACGGCATTGACTATATTAATGCCCACGGCACGTCGACGCCTGAAAATGACAAGATGGAATATCAATCCATGCATGCGGTTTTTGGCGACAAGCTGAGGGGCATTCCGGTTTCATCCAACAAGTCGATGATTGGGCATACGCTGACGGCCGCTGGTGCGGTGGAGGCGGTGTTCTCGCTTCAGACAATCCAGACCGGAACATTGCCGCCGACGATCAATTATCAAAATCCGGACCCTTCTATCGAGCTTGATGTTGTGCCGAATGTGAAGCGCGACAAGCAGGTGAGGGCAGTGCTTTCCAACTCGTTCGGATTTGGCGGGCAGAACGCAAGTCTTGTACTTGCGGCGGAACCGGCTTAAACGCACGCCTGAAACAAAAACAACAAAGGCGGAGTAAGCTCGCATGCGCGCATTACAATTGATTGAAGACCGCAGGCTGGAGGCCGTTGATATTCCTGAGCCTGAAGCACCCGGTCCCGGCGAAGTGACGCTTCGGGTCAAGGCTGTTGCGCTCAATCACATTGATGTCTGGGGCTGGCGTGGAATGGCATTTGCGAAGCGTAAAATGCCGCTGACGATTGGTGCGGAGGCTTCCGGCGTTGTTGAAACACTGGGTCCCGGTGTTTCCAGTGTCATGCCCGGCCAGCTTGTTTCCATCTATGGCGCACGCACTTGTGGTCTCTGCAAGCCGTGTCGCGAGGGCCGTGATAACCTCTGCGAGCACGTTGGCGGTGTTCATGGTTTCCACCTTGATGGTTTCGCGCAGGAAAAGGTCAACCTACCAGCGCGTCTTCTGGTTCCAGCCCCTCCCGGTGTTGATGCGGTTGCCGCAGCACTTGCTCCGGTGACCTTTGGCACTGTCGAGCACATGCTTTTTGACAATGCCAAGCTGGAGCCGGGTGAAACCATTCTGGTCCACGCTGGCGGTTCGGGCATCGGTTCGGCGGCCATTCAGCTTGCCAAGAAAATGGGTTGCACGGTGATCACCACCGTTGGTTCTGACGACAAGATCGAGAAGGCCAAGGCGCTCGGCGCTGATCACGTGATCAATTATCGCGAGGACCGTTTCGAAGGCGCCGTTCGCAAGATCACCAAGAAGAAGGGTGTCGATGTTGTTTTCGAACATGTGGGTGTCGACACTTGGGCGGGCTCGATGCTTTGCATGAAGCGTGGCGGGCGGCTGGTGACGTGTGGTTCTACCTCGGGTGTTTCCACCAGCATGAACCTGATGATGCTTTTCCAGCAGCAGCTGAAGCTGCTTGGCTCATTCGGTTGCCGGATGGAAAACATGGCGGATGCTATGCAGAAAATGGCGCGCGGGCTGGTTCATCCAGTAATTGATACCGAGGTTTCGTTCGACGATATCGGACGGGCGCTGGAGCGCATGGAATCGCGTTCCATCTTCGGAAAAATCATCCTGAAAATGGATTGACGTCATGAAGGGCAGCCTTCTGCGGCTCATCATGGAGACGCGCAAGCGTCAGCAATTGCTGTGGGCCTATCTGGTCTTTTTCTTCATGGCGTTGCTGAAGCTTTTGCCAGCGCGCTGGGCGATGAATTTCATGGATCGCCTTGCCCGTTTTCTGGGGCCGAAGATCAAACGCCATCGCCTGATGATGGTGAATCTGCGGCGCGCGTTTCCCGAAAAGAGCCAGCAGGAACTTGAAGAGATCGCGCTTGACGCCTGGGGCGCGATGGGGCGGATGGCGGCCGAGTATATCTATCTCGACTCGCTATTTGATTTTGACCCTGAAAAACCGGACGAGGGGCATATCGAAGTTTCAGGAATTCCGATCTTTATGGATCTTCTGGAAAATCCGCGTCCGTTTATCGTCTTTACGGGTCATACCGGCAATTTTGAATTGCTGCCTGTGGCAGGGGCGTCCTATGGGCTGGATGTAACGGTTCTCTTTCGTCCGCCGAACAATCCTTATATAGCTGAGAAAGTGCATGAGTTTCGCGCCAAACGTATGGGCAAACTTGTGCCGTCGCATGCGGGTTCCGCCTTCACACTGGCGCGCCAGCTGGAAAACGGGCAGGGCGTTGGTGTTCTCGTCGACCAGAAATTTCGAAGCGGGACGGAAACGTCGTTCTTTGGGCTCCCGGTTCGCACCAATCCTCTGGTGCCGAAGCTCGTGCGGCAGTTTAATTGCGAGGTCTTTCCCGCCCGCTGCATCCGCCTTCCCGAAGGGCGATTCCGGCTGGAAATTGAACCCGCGCTTGATATTCCCCGAAAGGATGACGGCGGCATTGACATGTTGGCATTGACGCAAATGCTCAATGACAAGGTGGAAGGATGGGTGCGCGAATATCCAGGCCAGTGGCTGTGGTACCACGATCGCTGGCAGATCAAAGAACGGCTGGACGAAATAGAGGCTTCTCTGCCGCCCTCTGTGTGAACTATCTCAACCTAATATGGAGCGATGAATGCAGGTTGGCGATATCGTTGAGGAAGTCTATGCGGAAATGCGTCCCTATTTCGGGGAAGGCAAGGTGGCCGATTATATCCCAGCCCTTGCGCGCGTGCCGGCCGATAAATTTGGCATTGCGGTTGTCACAACCGACGGCGAGGTATTTTGCGCCGGCGACGCAACCGAACCCTTTTCAATCCAGAGTGTGTCAAAGGTCTTCACGCTTACCCTGGCGCTGGGACGCATCGGTTCCGGGCTTTGGAAGCGGGTCGGGCGCGAACCCTCGGGCACCGCATTTAATTCCATCGTTCAGCTCGAGCACGAACACGGTATTCCGCGTAATCCTTTCATCAATGCTGGCGCCATTGTAACGGCGGACGTGCTTCTTGCCGGACATCAGCCACGCGAGACTCTGGGAGAGATTTTGCAATTCATGCGCCATATCGCCCAGGATGACACAGTCTATATGGACGAGGTTGTGGCGCGCTCAGAACAGGCAACGGGCTTTCGTAATGCGGCGCTTGCCAATTATATGCGGGCCTTTGGCAATATCACCAATCCCGTTGAGCTGACGCTGGGTGTTTATTATCACCAATGTTCCATAGCCATGTCGTGCCTTCAATTGGCGCATGCAGGACTGTTTCTGGCCAATGGCGGCCGTTTGCCGGGCGGGCAGGGGATTGTCAGTGAGGAGCGGGCCCGGCGTATCAACGCGCTGATGCTGACCTGCGGGCATTACGACGCCAGCGGCGACTTCGCCTACAAGGTTGGCCTACCGGGTAAAAGCGGCGTTGGCGGCGGCATCATGGCCGTTGCCCCCGGCCACGCGTCGATCGCCGTTTGGTCGCCAGGATTGAACGAGATCGGCAACTCTGCGGCAGGCACCCGCGCATTGGAGCTTTTCGCCAAGAAGACGGGCTGGTCGGTTTTTGGATCCCGCTAAAGCGAGAGGCATTTTATGGGGTTCAGGCAACCCCACGTCAGCCCTTTTCTTGTGCATGTCCGTAATCGTTCAACTGAGGGCATTTGAACGCGACAAGCTTGCGCCTTGGTTTCAGTCTCAGTACCGCGCGTTCATCATTTCAGTGCCCAGGGCGAAGTCGTGGAGGAGGCGGTTGTGGTTGGTGAAGAGGCCAACCAGAAGGACCAGCGGTGAGAGGACCGCATTGAGAATCCAGAACATGACCAGATGGATGAGAGCGGTCAGAAAGTCGATCTGGCGATCATCGACTCTACGCATCTTCAAGCCCATGGCGCGCATTCCGGGCGTCGCTTGGAAAGGGCCGGAGACCGTGATTCCGAAATAGAGACCGGCAACGACAACGAAAAGAACCGGATAAAGAAACCAGCCAAGTCCGAGTGTTACAACGCCGAGAAAAAAGACAACGACGAAGGCCGGGATATAAAGAAGGCCGACGGCAATGTAATCAGCAACAAAAGCAATGGCGCGCCGAAGCAGTACACCGTCATATGCACCGTCATCTTCTATGATCGCTGAACTCTGCATGTTATCCATTTTTCTTGGCTCCTTTAGGACTGCAAGACATATGGTAGCGATTTGCCGACGCTTCAATGGTTGTTGTTAGGACTTTGCCAAAAGCCTTGCCGCGTCCATGGCGAAATAGCTCAGGATGCCGTCGCATCCAGCGCGTTTGAAGCACAAGAGTTGCTCCAACATGACTTTTTCCTCATCGATCCAGCCGTTCGCACCAGCTGCCTTGACCATCGCATATTCGCCCGACACCTGGTAGGCGAATACAGGCAGGCCAAAAGCCTCCTTCATGCGCCAGCAGATATCGAGATAGGGCAGGCCAGGCTTGACCATCAGCATGTCCGCGCCTTCTTCCACATCATGCTCGGCGTCGCGCAAAGCCTCTGTGCCGTTTGCGGGATCAATGTAATAGGTCTTCTTATCGCCCTTGAGCAGGCCGCCGGTGGAGATCGCTTCCCTGTAGGGTCCGTAATGAGACGAGGCGAATTTTGTCGCGTAGCTCATAATGCCGACACTCTGGTGACCAGCGGCGTCGAGCGCCTGGCGTATGGCTCCGATGCGACCATCCATCATTTCAGATGGCGCAATAATGTCGGCCCCGGCGTCAGCCTGCAGGACCGCCGCGCGGGTGACAATGTCCACTGTCTCATCATTGGCGATAACATCACCGCGCAGGATGCCATCGTGGCCGTGGCTGGTGAACGGATCAAGCGCCACGTCTGTGATGACGCCGATTTCCGGCACGGCTTTTTTGACGGCAGCCGTTGCCTGATTGATGAGGTTGTCGGCGACAAGCACATTAGAGCCTGTTTCGTCGCGCAGCTCCATCTCGATATTCGGGAAGGTGGCAATTGCAGGAATGCCGAGGTCGGCGGCCTCTTTTGCTGCTTCCACCAGCTTGTCGACTGTCATGCGGTTCACGCCCGGCATGGCTGCAACCGGTTCCACGCGGTTGCTTCCGGGAATGATGAAGACGGGCCAGATCAGATCATCCGCGCTTAATGTGTTTTCTCGTACCATTCGGCGCGTCCAGTCTGCCTTGCGGTTACGCCGCATGCGGCGATGTCCGGTGATCAGATCCACATTATGCGTCTTGTCGGTCATGTCTTTACCCTGGTGTATTCTTGCAGTCTCGCCACAATTAATGGCCGGTGATTAGCATGTGCTCGCTCAGAACCAAACCATGAAAATGAACGTTCAATCGGCTGGGAGACTGACATGAGGTCGCATGGCTCCTATTATGGCACATATGAAAGACGATTCTATCTGGCTCAGATCCGCCAAACCGACCGAGTTCCTGTTCAAGGTCTTCATGCGTTTTGTCGCGGTCTCGTGCTTTTATTTTGGTCTAGTCTATTGGGCCAGGTTGATTGGATATTCGGATAGCGGGCTTGGTCGGTTTGATTTGCTGCCCAATCAGTGGCGCATTGCGGCCACTTTCCTGGCTGTTTTTTATCCTGTCGCAGCGCTTGGGCTTTGGAGCGGCGTATCCTGGGGCGCCGTTTTGTGGCTGGCGGCTGCGGGAGCTGAATGCTTGATGCATGGCGTTTGGAGCTACCTTTTCGGGCCGAACGAATTGCTCGTCACCATGCATTTTCTTGTGGCTGCCGTCTTTGCGATATTTGCCCTTTTGATGTTTTACCAACGTCGGGTGGCAAACCGTACGGTAACGCTTGATTCACTTTAAAATCGGCAAATCTCACGGTAAGATATTGTTAAGCTTGCATTTTAAATAGAATTTTATGTGCATTCGATAGTCTCTCACTCGAAGGCGGGAAAAGAAATAACAGCCGCCAGATAAAACAGTGAGGCAGAAATGAACGCTATAACAAAAAATTTCGAAGCGTCTTCTCAGGTCGGCGTCAACGAAACCATCCGCGATCTTTATATGGAGTCGTTGCATCTGGTTGAACGTTTGCACCGCCGTCTGCTTGATGTGATCAAGGACGAATTTGACCGCCAGGGTCGCTCCGATGTCAACGCCGTGCAGGCGCTGTTGCTCTTCAATATCGGCAATTCCGAACTGACCGCTGGTGAACTGAGGTCGCGGGGGTATTATCTGGGTTCAAACGTTTCCTATAACGTGAAGAAGCTGGTTGATCTGGGCTTGATCAATCACAATCGGTCGCGTGTGGATCGCCGTGCCGTTCGTATCAGCCTGACGGATGCCGGGCGCGATATCGCTGAGACCGTCGCAAGCCTTTACGAACGCCACATCGGTTCGATCGAACAGGTCGGGGGTATTGGCCAGAGCGAGTTTTCTCAGATGAACAGGCTTCTGCAGCGTCTGGACCGTTTCTGGAACGACACGATCCTTTACCGTCTGTAAAACCTGCGGTAATCTTTCGCAGCTAGTTTGGGCCGGTCGCCGTTAGCGACCGGCTTTGCTTTTATGTAATAGGATCTCCCGCCTGATGACACGCTTTGGCCATATTGCTATGGGAGCGGGCGTATACAGGTCAGGTTTACAAAACGAAGCCGAATTGAAATGAAAGACAGGTTCGACACGATGACATATTCCCGCCGAGCGTTTTTGAGGACAGCCGCGTTCGGAGGCTTGGGAGTATTTGCTCTGCCGGCATTTGCCGATGATACATTGGAGAGCGTCATCAACGCGCCGCGCCGCGGGAGCTGGGATGACCAGTTTGACGCCAAGGCTATCAGTTCAGCGTCGGCGGTTGCGTCTAACAACCCGATTTTCGGTCCGGATGCGGTCGCCAATATTGAGCAGGCAATTGAAACCTATCGTCAGATTGTTTTGAATGGCGGCTGGCCGCAGGTTAGACCGACCGTTCCGCTCAAGCTAGGGGTGACGGATCCCGCCGTGCGGCAGCTTCGGCAACGCCTCATTATTTCTGGAGACTTGCCGCGGTCCGCCGGCATGTCAGAGACGTTTGATTCGTTTGTTGATGGCGCGGTCAAGCGCTTTCAGGCGCGCCACGGTTTGCCTCAGGACGGGCTGATGGGGAAATTTACCATCGAGGCGATGAACATTCCGGCTGACGTGCGGCTTTTGCAGCTTGAGAAAAACCTTGAGCGGTTGAAGGATATCAAACCCGACCTTGGCCAACGCTATGTCATGGTGAATATTCCGGCAGCCTATATCGAGGCGGTTGAGAATGGTCGCGTGGTACAGCGTCATACGGCGATCGTTGGACGCATTTCCCGGCCTACGCATATTATTGATTCCAAGATTTATCAGGTGACCATCAATCCCTACTGGACGGCGCCGCGATCAATTATCCAGAAGGATATCGTGCCTTTAATGCGCGAAGATCCTGAATATTTGGCCAAGAACAATATTCGTCTTTTCGATGGCAAGGGCAATGAGGTCGCTCCCGAAACGGTCGACTGGAATGCCGAAAAAGCGCCAAATCTCATGTTCCGGCAGGATCCCGGAAAGAACAACGCCATGGCCTCCACGAAGATTGAGTTTCACAATCCGAATGGCGAATATATGCATGATACGCCGCAGCAGGGCCTTTTTAACAAACTGGCCCGTTTCGAATCATCGGGGTGCGTACGCGTGCAGAATGTGCGCGATCTGACTGCATGGCTGCTTCGTGATACACCCGGCTGGTCGCGTCAGCAGATTGAGGGAACCATCAAGTCTGGTGAAAATATGCCGGTGAAACTGGAACGGGAAGTGCCAGTCTATTTCAAATATATCACGGCCTGGTCGGCGAAAGACCGGATTGTGCAGTTTCGTGACGATATTTATGCGCTGGACGGTGCTGACCAGCTCGCGCTGCAAACCGGCCTGAACCAGGAGCAGGCGGCGAACTGATCGCGCTGCCAGATGTTGTTCACGACGCTATTGCAAAGCCGCGCCTCGAGCGCGGTTTTTTGTGTTTGGGTAAAAATATATTGAAAGTCATATATCATGCTGCGGCAGATTGTCAGTTCTTGACTTAAGTCAAGGTGCCAGACGCTGGCGAATGCGAGAAGCGTGGCAGTAAACTTCGCTGGGATAACCTGCATGGGCGCGGGTCGTTGCTGCCTTGGAAGTGCACGCACGGGATGATTTTCATGAATATTTATACAGCTGACAAGGACAAGGCCGGCGAAATTGAACGCCATGACGCCGAGCCGGTAAACTCTGCCAAGGTGCGCAAACCACTTTATGAGGCGCGCAAAAAGATATTTCCCAAGCGGGCAGAGGGTCGTTTTCGCCAGTTCAAGTGGATCGTCATGCTGGTGACGCTGGGCATCTATTATATCACACCTTGGATCAGGTGGGATCGCGGACCGTTTGCGCCGGATCAGGCGGTCCTTGTGGATCTTGCCCATCGTCGCTTTTATTTCTTCTTCATCGAAATCTGGCCGCAGGAGTTTTTCTTCGTTGCCGGGCTATTGGTGATGGCGGGCTTTGGGCTCTTTCTCATTACGTCAGCGGTGGGGCGCGCCTGGTGTGGTTACACGTGCCCGCAAACGGTGTGGGTGGACCTGTTTCTTGTTGTAGAGCGTTTCATTGAGGGCGACCGAAATGCCCGAATGAAACTTGATAAAGGGCCTTGGACTTTCAACAAAATCTGGAAGCGAGTGGTTAAACACGCTGTTTGGATTGCGATTGGCGTTTCGACTGGTGGTGCGTGGATTTTCTATTTTGCCGACGCGCCGCAATTGCTGATCGACTTTTGGACCCTTCAGGCCGCACCCGTGGCCTATATGACCGTCGGCATTCTGACTGCGACAACCTACATATTTGGTGGCCTGATGCGTGAACAGGTCTGTACCTATATGTGCCCATGGCCACGTATTCAGGGAGCAATGTTGGACGAAAACTCGCTGACCGTGACCTATAACGACTGGCGTGGTGAGCCTCGCACGCGCGGAACCAAAAAGGCGGCTGCGGCCGGCAAACTGGCGGGCGATTGTGTGGACTGCAATGCCTGTGTTGTTGTCTGCCCCATGGGTATCGACATTCGGGACGGTCAGCAGCTGGAATGCATTACGTGTGCATTGTGCATTGATGCCTGTGACGGTGTGATGGACAAACTTGGCCGGGATCGAGGTTTGATTTCATACGCCACATTGGCGGACTACCAACAGAATATGGCGATTGCGACAGGCAATGGAGCGCATGAGATCAATCCTGACATCGTGCGGGATACGGACGGCCATTTTCACGATAAGGTCAAGCACTTCAATTGGCGGATCATTTTCAGGCCACGTGCTTTGCTTTACCTGGGCGTCTGGTCTTTGGTGGGGCTGGGTCTTTTGGTTGCACTGTTGTCGCGGGACCGGCTTGAGGTCAATGTGCTTCATGACCGTAATCCGCAATTCGTGCTTGAATCGGATGGTTCAATTCGCAACGGCTATCAGGTCAAGTTGCTCAACATGATCCCGGAAGAGCGGGTGATCTTCTTTACGCTCGAAGACCTTCCAGGTGCTACCATGAAGATAAACGAGATTCCGCAGCCTGAAGGGCGCACCTTCGCTATTCCGGTCGCACCGGACAAGGTGACCGCATTAAAGGTCTATGTCACCGTCAACCGCGATCATGTTAATGATACGGCAACAACGTTCCACTTCTCTGCTGAAGACAAGTCGAGTGGTGAAAAAGATGTCTATACAGCCGTATTCAACGCGCCCGAAGGGAACTAAAATGACAAGCATGGCTAATGCAAAGCGTGGATTTACCTTTACCGGGTGGCACATGTTGGCCGTGATGTTCGGCTTTTTCGGAGTGATCATCGCGGTCAATTTCACCATGGCCTATTTCGCGCTATCCAGCTGGAGCGGGCTAGTGGTGGAAAATACCTATGTCGCGAGTCAGGAATTTAACGGGAAGGCTGCCGAAGCGCGCGCCTGGACGGAAACTGGAATTACAACCGAGCTAAATGCGGGGGCGAACGGAATCAGCTACCGTGTTACGCATCCCAAGACCGGACCGGTCAAAGGAGAGCGGGTGGTCGCCCAGTTTCGCAGGCCAGTGGGCACGGATCAGGATTTCACCGTGAACCTGACGCCTAAAGGTGATGGTCTTTTTGTGACGGATCATGCGGTGGGGCAAGGCCAATGGATTGTCGATCTTCTCACTTTGGACGGTGACGAGACCGCTTTCCACGAAGCAATTCGTATTCATGTGAACGGAAACTGACATGAGTTGCTGCGCTGCGGGAGCTGAAAGCGCGATTGAAGTGGAAAAGGCGCTGCATGACCTGCCGCCGGCCGACGAGCTTTGGATGGCTTCGCGGCAGCTGGAAAACGGGTTGCGCCAGACCGATCTGGCTGTTCCCGGCGTTCACTGCGGCGCTTGCATAACCACGGTCGAAAAAGCCTTGAAGGCGCAGCCGGAGGTCGAGCGCGCCCGTGTGAACCTTTCCACAAAAAGGGTCTCTTTCGTCTGGAAAGAAGAATTGGATGGCAAGCGCACTGATCCTGCAAGGCTGGTCAGGGCTATCGCCGAGGCGGGCTATGAGTCACATCTCTTCTCGCCCGCCAACGACGTTGCCGATGGCGAACGCAATCTTTTGATCCGCTCGATGGCTGTTGCTGGATTTGCGGCCATGAACATCATGCTCCTGTCGGTCTCTGTATGGTCTGGCGCAGAAGCCGCTACGCGCGATCTGTTTCACTGGATTTCCGCGGCTATCGCTGGCCCGGCTATCATCTATGCGGGGCAACATTTTTATAAATCGGCATTTAACGCTTTGCGCCACCGGCGCATGAATATGGATGTGCCGATCGTGATCGCGGTTTCGCTTTCCTATGCAATGTCATTGTGGGAAACGATGCATCATGGCGCTGAGGCCTATTTTGACGCCTGTGTTTCGCTGCTTTTCTTCCTGCTGATTGGCCGTACGTTGGATCACATTATGCGTGACAGGGCGCGTTCGGCCATTACCGGGCTTGCAAGGTTGGTGCCTCGCGGTGCGACAGTTTTGGGGGAGGATGGCGTTCGCGAATTCAGGCCAGTGGAGGAAATTCTTCCTGGTGAACGTATCTCCATCGCTGTGGGGGAGCGTGTTCCTGTCGATTGTGTCGTGCGCGAAGGCGCAAGCGACATCGATATGTCGATTGTCAACGGGGAGAGTATGCCGCTTTCCGTGGGCGTGGGGGCTGCATTGCAGGGTGGAACGCTGAACCTGACCGGGCCGCTGGTGGCTGAAGCAACAGCAGCCATGCGCGATTCATTCGTCGCAGAGATCATACAATTGATGGAAGCTGCGGAGGGCGGAAAGGCGCGCTACAGGCGGATTGCCGACCGCGCAGCTGATATTTACGCACCAGCCGTTCATCTTCTGGCTTTGGCGGCCTTTGTTGTCTGGGGGCTCTATTTCGGCGACTGGAAACATGCACTCACCATTGCCATATCGGTTCTGATTATCACCTGTCCCTGTGCGCTTGGTTTGGCTGTGCCGGTGGTTCAGGTCGTTGCGGCCGGTCGCCTTTTCCGAAGTGGCATCATGGTGAAAGACGGTTCGGCCATGGAGCGATTGGCGGAAGCCGATACTGTCGTGTTTGACAAGACGGGAACGCTGACGGTTGGTCGGCCACAGTTGCTGAACGCGTCAGAAATCGAACCCGCAGTTCTGGCGCAGGCCGCGGAACTTGCCTCGCACTCAAACCACCCGCTTTCCAGAGCTTTGTCGCTTTACCGGAACGGGGGCGAAGCCATGCGTCAAATTCGTGAAATTCCTGGCTCCGGGCTGGAAGCTGAAACGGACAAGGGGCATTGGCGTCTCGGTCATGCCGAATTTGCGTCTGGTGAAGTATCGGACGGGGAGGGAAGCCAAACCGTGTTGAGCCTCAATGGCAAACGTATTGCAACCTTCCATTTCGAAGATCAGTTGCGTCCCGCCGCGCGAGATACGGTTGCCAACCTGCAAGCTAGGGGTTTTTTGGTTTCCATCCTGTCGGGCGACCGCAAAAATGCCGTTTCGGCTATCGCGGGACGTCTTGGGGTCGATCGCTGGTATGCGGGCATATTCCCTTCCGGCAAGGTGGAATCCGTTCGCGCTTTGGGTGCCGAGGGCCGTAAGGTGTTAATGACAGGTGATGGCATTAATGATGCGCCGGCATTAGCGGCTGCGCACGTATCAATGGCGCCAGCGACAGCTGCCGATGTCGGACGTCAGGCGGCTGATTTTGTCTTCATGCATGATGGTCTTGATGCGGTGACCACGGCCATTGATGTTTCACGCAAGGCCGGTCAGCTCATCCGGCAGAATTTTGCATTTGCCATTCTTTACAATGCGGTTGCTATTCCACTTGCGTTGATGGGGTTTGTTTCTCCCTTAATTGCCGCTGCCGCCATGTCGTCGTCATCGATTATTGTCGTTCTGAATGCGCTCAGGCTGCGCCTTTCGGCCGATAAGCAACCCAAAAATGCTGCTGAAACATCTTTGGATAGACCTGCGGTGTTGGCGTCATGAACCTTCTGATCGTGTTGATACCAATCGCCTTGTTAATGGGGGCGATAGGTCTTGCCGCCTTTTTATGGTCGCTTAGAAGCGGGCAGTATGAGGATCTCGACGGCGCTGCTTGGCGCGTTCTTGAGGATGGTGAAGACCGACCTGATGATCGCTGAGTGAGCGACAGATATCCAAGTTTCCGATTTGCGCTGCATGTATTCCGGCTTGCATCCACCATGGCCCGGTGCAACAAATGATTCAAAATGTGATTTTAGGGAGTTTGCATCGTGGAGCACGCGGAAATCGGGTTGATCGGTCTTGGTGTCATGGGCGCGAATTTGGCGCTCAACATTGCCGAAAAAGGCAACCGGATTGCAGTTTTTAACAGAACTCCTGAAAAAACGGACGCATTTTATGCCAGCGCAGGGGGGCTCGCCGAACGAATAATCCCTTGCCGGACAATGGAAGAGTTCATTGCCGCAATTCGCCCGCCACGCCCCGTCATCATCATGATCAAGGCAGGTGAAGCGGTTGATCAGCAGATCGATGCTTTGCGTGGGCAGCTTGCTGAAAATGATATCATCATAGATGCAGGGAACGCCAATTTCCGAGATACTGTACGCCGTTTCAAAGGGTTGGAGGGCTCTGGCCTGACTTTTATCGGAATGGGCGTTTCGGGCGGCGAAGAGGGCGCGCGGCACGGACCCTCGATCATGGTTGGCGGCACGGCGGAATCCTATGCGCGTGTGGAAAAAGTACTAACCTCAATCGCGGCCAAATTTGATGGCGAGCCTTGTTGCGCATGGCTTGGTAATGATGGTGCAGGTCACTTCGTAAAGACAATTCACAACGGTATCGAATATGCCGACATGCAAATGATTGCTGAGATTTACGGTATTTTGCGTGATGGCGCGGGCATGGACGCAAACGAAATCGGCGACCTTTTTGGCGCGTGGAACAAAGGCAGGCTCAACTCCTATCTGATCGAAATTACAGAGAAGGTTTTGCTCGCAGATGATCCGCTCGGCGCAGGATCTATGGTTGACATGATTCTTGATAAGGCAGGGCAGAAAGGTACGGGAAAGTGGTCGGTGATTGAGGCCCAGCAAATGGGGGTCGCTGCAACTGCCATTGAGGCGGCTGTTGCGGCACGTATCCTGTCTTCGATCAAGCCTCAACGAGAGAAGGCCGAGGCTGAGTTTGGGGCCAAAAGCGCCCACATCAAAATTGATGACCAACTGAAAAGCGATCTCGAACTGGCTCTGTTCGCTGCGAAAATTGCGGCCTATGCGCAAGGTTTCGCGGTGATGGCGGAAGCGTCCAATGAGTTCTCCTGGGGGCTCCCGATGCCGACAATCGCCCGGATTTGGCGGGCAGGCTGTATTATCCGTTCGCAGTTTTTGGACGACATCACAAGCGCGTTTACGGCCGATCCTGATGCCGCCAATCTGATCATGACGCCTGCATTTTCCGCTATGGTGAAGGAGGCTCTGCCCGCGTTGCGCCGCGTTGTTGCGCTGTCCGTGACAAGCGGAATGCCTGTTCCTGCGCTGGCTTCAGCACTCAGCTATTTCGACGCCTATATGCAGGCGCGAGGAACGGCAAATCTCATTCAGGCGCAACGTGACTTTTTCGGCGCGCATGGCTTTGAAAGGCTGGATGGCAAGAATAGTCATCACGGTCCCTGGGGCGACTGGCAGTCGTCCTAAAACGTGTTTCGCCTAATTGACCTCAATTAGGCGAAACACGCTTTCGGTCATCAAAAGTCGGGCGGTTGCAACAAGGTCTGAAGGCCGCTGACATCTGTTCCTTCAATCTGCGCCAATACGGCGCGGGCAAGATCTCGACCAGACATGCGGATATCCTCGTGTACTGCGACCATTCCGGGGCGGAAGGAGCGCATCAGCGGAGTATATTCCTTTGTGACCATGTCGATTTCGCGTCCCAATTGAAAGCCAAGCGACTCCAGGCCAACAATCGCTGCCGCTGCGCCGGCGCCACTGAGCGAGAGGATGCCGTCGGGTGGGTTGGTCTGCTGCATGAGTGCCTGGGTCGCCGTGCGTATCTCATCCCAACTTGCATCAATGTTGACGACGCCGAAGGGTACTTTCTCAAGGCTAAAATCAGCGATGGCGCGGTTGAACCCGGTTCTCGCATGGATGCCGAATGTGAGATCCGCCGGTGGGGCCAAATGCGCGATGCGCCTGCGTCCCAAGCTTGCGAGCTTTTGCACTCCTTTGTAGGCAAAGGCCTCGTTGTCGAAGTCATGATAAGGATGCTCAATACCCATTTCCGTGCGGCCATGTGTGGCAAAGGGAAATTTGGCTTCAGACAGAAAGCGGACACGTGCGTCATCTGGTTCAGTACGAGATATAATGATGCCGTCGGCCGAGCCGGTGTCCAGTACATGTCGGATCGGAATCATCGGGTCGGTTGGGTGCTGGTAGGGCGTTATCGTCAATGTATAAGGGGTGCTCGCCAGTACTTCCGAAATGCCCAGCACCATCTTTTCCGTCAGGCCCATGTGATCTTCGGCAAGGTCAAATACAAGACTGATAACGTTTGTTTTTCCCGTTCTCAGTCGGACACCCGCGCGGTTGGGCTGGTAGCCGATCTCTCTTGCAACCAGACGTACACGTTCCTTCGTCGCCTCACTGATGTCCGGGGCATCCTTGAGCGCCCGCGACACCGTAGTAACGCCCAGCCCTGTCATGAAGGCAATTGTTTTGAGCGTTGGCCGTCTGCCCTTGTCAGGCGGGCTCTTTTCCGCCGCGTCCATGTATTACTCCCCCAAAAGTTACAGCGAATTCTGAAACGTTACAGGAAGAAAGTCGAGACCTACTTTGGTAAATTTGTGGAAGTTGTTTCCATCTCTCTCTTGTTGCAGTGCATGAATTGAAATCTTGCAGTGCAAGGTTATTGGAACGCTTTTGGTGTTTCGTTTACGTGATAAAATACAATTTATACAATTGGATAACCGGTGTTTTGACAGTGGGTAGCCCTATTGTTGCAGTGCATTTTTGCTTTCGAGCGCGAGCTTGGCGGTGTCTGTATGAAGCATTGAGAAAAAAAATTGGGCGAGCAGTTGCGCCATTTAATCGATTGGAATAAGTTTTTTACGGTAACGTTTCAGTTAGGGAGGAATTCACATGAATATTCGTACTATGACTGCTGCATTGGCAGCGTCTGTCGTGCTGCCGCTAGGTGCAGCAAATGCCACAGATCTCGAAGTCACCCATTGGTGGACGTCTGGCGGTGAAGCTGCTGCCGTTGCTGAATTCGCGAAAGCTGCAGAAGGTGCTGGCATCCATTGGGTTGACGGCGCGATTGCCGGTGGCGACAACGCCCGTCAGATTATTATCAGCCGTATTGCCGGTGGCGACCCGATGGGCGCAACCCAGCTTAACACGGGCCGTGACGCTGAAGACCTGGTCAAGGCCGGTCTGATGACGGACCTGACCGAGCTTGCTGAAAAGGAAGGCTGGAAAGACTTTATCCGCCCATCAAAGCTGCTCGACAGCTGCACCTATGATGGGCGCATCTATTGCGTGCCTGTCAATATTCACTCGTTCCAGTGGATGTGGATGAACCGCCACGTTTTTGAAGACAATGGTCTTCCGGTGCCGACAAACTGGGATGAATATGCCGCGCAGGCAGACGCTCTCAGGGAGAAGGGCGTTATTCCGTTGGCTGTGGGTGGCGAAGCCTGGCAGATCAATGGCATGTCCGGTGTGTTTCAAGTTGGCCTCGGTGGGGTCGATCTCTACAATAAGATCCAGGTCGAAAAGGACACGGACGCAGCCGCCGGCCCGGAAATGAAGAAGGTATTTGAGGCGATTGCCGAGGCGCGTAGCATGGTTGACGATGGCTTTGTTGGTCGCGCCTGGAATGATGCCACCAGCATGGTAATCACCGGCAAGGCTGCGGCGCAGGTCATGGGTGACTGGGCACAGGGCGAATTTTCCGTGGCTAATCAGGTCGCTGGCAAGGACTATGACTGCTTGCCGGGTCTGGGCTTCAATCCGGTGCTCGACACCGGTGGTGATGCTTTTTACTTCCCCAAGCCTGCTGGCGATAAGCCGGATGTTGTCGAAGCGCAGTTGAAAATGGCGTCGCTTCTTGTTTCGCCAGAGGTGCAGGTGGCGTTTAACCTGAAAAAAGGTTCGTTGCCGGTTCGTGCGGATATCGACATGTCTGCGGCAAATGCCTGCATGCAGAAAGGCATCGAAATCCTGAACAACCCGGACAACGTTCTGCCTTCAGGCGAACAGGCTTTCTCTTCTGATACGCAGAAGCAGATGGAAGATCTGTGGGTTGAATACTTCAATACCCCTGAAATGACGGCGGACGAAGCTCAGGCTCGTTTCGTTGAAATCCTCGCTGACGCAGACTGATTGTCATAAATGGATAAATCCGGACCGGTTCTCGCCGGTCCGGACCTGTGTCATAATTGTGAGGTTTTGCACCCTGCTTGGTGCAGACGAATAGCTGACCTGCGTCGGCGCAGTGGCAAGGGGAGGAGCCGCAATGAATGCAGCTCGAAAGCCATCTTCGTTACTTCGGAATATGAGCGCCAAGATCGCCGCCATTCCGATGATTCTGACCGCAGTTGTGGTCTTTGCCGGATGTTCCGTTTGGACAGTCGTTTATTCTTTTACGAATTCCCGAACATTGCCGGTGAACGATTTTGTGGGGCTTAAACAATATACCCGCCTTTTCAGGGCGTCTCGCTGGTCGATCGCAGTCGATAATATCATCTGGTATGGCGCAGTTGCGTTGATCACCATGCTTGTGCTGGGCTTTGTTATGGCGGCGCTCTTAGACCAGAAGATACGTTTCGAAAATACGCTCAGAACCATTTATCTCTATCCCTTCGCGCTGTCCTTCATCGTGACCGGGGTGACTTGGCAATGGATACTCGATCCGCAATTCGGGATCGAAAAAGTGGTGCATGGCTGGGGTTTTGAAAACTTTGACTTCAACCTGCTTGGTAGTCGACATACGGTGATGTACGCCATCTTGCTTGCCGGGTTATGGCAAGGCAGTGGCTTGGTCATGGTACTCATGCTCGCAGGTCTGCGCACGGTTGATGAGGAGATCTGGAAGGCGGCGCGGGTAGATGGCATTCCGAAATGGAAGACATATTTGTTCATCGTTTTGCCGATGATCCGTCCCGTAATCGTCACGACTCTTGTTATTTCTGCCGCAGGTGTAGTTCGCCTCTATGACCTGGTTGTCGCTTTGACAAAGGGAGGGCCCGGAAACTTCTCCGATGTGCCGGCGAAATATGTGTTCGACTATATGTTTGGCGGAGGAAATCTGGCTCAGGGGCTTGCTGGCTCGACCATGATGCTTCTGTCGGTTCTGATCATCCTCATTCCGTGGATGTATTATGAATATGGCACGCCGAAAAGGAGATAGCCCGTGACTATGATGGCAGATGGGCCACGCGGGCCGAAACCGCGCTCTGTATTAAACCCCTCGCGGATTATGATTTATGGCATCCTATTCGTAGCAGCTGTCTACTATCTGATCCCGCTATACGTAATGATTGTAACCTCGTTGAAGGGGTTGCCCGAAATCCGGCTGGGTAACGTTTTTTCCCCACCTGTAGACATTACCTTCGAGGCTTGGCCCAAAGCTTGGAGCACGGTATGCACCGGGCTTGCATGTGACGGGTTGTCTGCTGGTTTTTGGAACTCGGTGAAGATTCTCATCCCCTCGACAATTGTTTCAATCGCGATTGCTTCGGTGAACGGTTACGCACTTTCGTTTTGGCGTTTCAAAGGGTCGGAAGTCTTTTTCACGATCCTGATATTTGGATCATTTATCCCGTATCAGGTGATGCTCTATCCGCTCACAATCTTGCTTGCCAGCATAGGGTCTTATGGAACATTGCGCGGCGTCGTGATCGTACATACGATTTTCGGCATGCCGATCCTTACGCTGCTGTTCCGTAATTATTTTGCTTCGCTTCCGCAGGAGTTATTTTCCGCTGCACGCGTGGATGGGGCCGGATTCTGGCAGATTTTCCTGCGTGTGATGTTGCCTATGGCGATCCCGATACTGACTGTTGCCGTAATTTTGCAGATTACGGGTATCTGGAACGACTTCCTGTTCGGTGTTGTTTTTGCCGGTCAGCAGAACTGGCCGATGACAGTGCAGCTGAACAATATTGTGAATGCGACGCAGGGAGTGAAGGAATACAACGTCAATATGGCGGCCACGATCCTGACTGGCCTCGTACCATTGGCGATCTACTTCATTTCCGGGAAATATTTCGTGCGCGGCATTGCCGCTGGCGCGGTGAAAGGCTGAATTCATGACGAGTGTATCTGTAAAAGATTTGACGCTTTCCTTTGGGGCGGTCACGGTTCTCAAAAAGCTTAATATCGATATTGATGACGGCGAGTTCCTTGTTCTGCTTGGATCTTCCGGTTGCGGAAAATCGACCTTGCTGAATTGCATCGCAGGATTGCTGGATCCAACAGACGGCCAGATTTTCATCAAAGGTAAGAATGTTACTTGGGAAGAGCCGAAAGACCGTGGCATTGGCATGGTCTTCCAGTCCTACGCGCTCTATCCGCAGATGACCGTGGAAAAGAACCTTTCCTTCGGTTTGAGAATTGCGGGAATGCCGAAAGATGAGATCGCCAAACGCGTGGCGCGCGCATCGGAAATTTTGCAAATCGGTCCGCTTCTCAAGCGCAAGCCGTCAGAGCTTTCCGGTGGTCAGCGCCAGCGTGTGGCTATTGGGCGTGCGCTGGTGCGCGACGTGGATGTCTTTCTATTTGACGAGCCGCTTTCGAACCTTGACGCCAAGCTACGATCGGAGTTGCGCGTAGAAATCAAGCGGCTTCACCAGTCGCTCAACAATACGATGATTTACGTGACGCACGATCAGATTGAAGCACTGACGCTTGCTGATCGCATCGCCATCATGCGCAATGGGGTCATCCAACAGCTTGCTGATCCGGGAACAATTTATAACGAGCCGAAAAATCTCTATGTCGCAGGGTTTATCGGTTCACCGGCGATGAACTTTTTCACCGGTGAAATTATTTCAAAGGACGGCGGACTCGCCTTTACGTGCAACGGCGTGGATTTCTCCCTTGCCGGATATAGAGCGGCCAACGAGTTGAAGGTCGGAACCAGGGTGGTATTGGGCGTGCGGCCTGAACATATTCTGGTTGACGAGGTCAACGACGGTGATGAGGTACATTCGGCGGTTGTTGATATTGAGGAGCCTATGGGCGCCGACAATCTGCTGTGGCTCAAGCACGCGGGTAACACGATGTCCGTTCGTATTGGCGGGGCGCGCCGATATAATCCTGGCGCGGAGGTCAAGTTGGTCTTTGATATGACATTGGCGTCTCTCTTTGACGCCGAAACTGAGCTGCGGCTTTAGAAATATAGTTTGACCGGCCATTCGGCCGGTCATCATCTTGCAGGAAAATAGCGGGGCGCTCGCCTGAATTGCGCGCGACGTGACGCCATCTTTTTGCGTGACACACATCAAATTCAGGTTCCAGAATGACTTTTGCAGAGCATGCAGACAGAGGATTTTTGGTCGATCTCTCAGGAGAGTGGACGCTGCATGAGCAGGGGGCTGATGTTACCACGCCTATGCGTGTGCCCGGAGATGTTCATTCGGCGCTTTTCATAGCTGGCCGTATTCCCGATCCCTATTTTGGTCGCAATGAATATGATCTTCGGCATATTGCGAACAAGGACTGGGTTATTGAGCGGACATTCGAGGTTCCGGACACTGCTCTTGAGGGCTCCTGGTTTCTGGATATCGACAATATAGACACTGTTGCCAGTATTCACCTGAATGGCATTCTGGTCTTGGAGGCTGCCAATTGTTTTCGTCGATACAGACCGGATGTTTCAAGGGCGCTGAAGGCGGGTGAAAACACAATCAGTGTTACGATACATTCGTCGGTGAAAGAGGGGCAGCGTCTTCAAGCACTTCAACCTTTCCCGGTGCCCTATCTGGAGCATAACTGCCCAATTCCCAACGGAAACCTGCTACGCAAACCGCAGTGCCACTTTGGCTGGGACTGGAACATAGCGCTTGCACCTCTTGGACTCTACGGAACGGTGGCCTTGCGCCGGATGGCGGTTGCGCGCATCGAGCATGTGCAAACCTTGCAAGACCATCATGAGGACGGATCAGTTGACCTGCTTGTTGAGGTCTCGCTTTTTGCAAATGAGCCGGGCGTTTTGCCCCTGCATATCGGTCTTGATGGGGCGTCGGAGCGACTGGATGTTGCGGTCAAAAAAGGCGAGACGACGCTGAAACACGTGATCCATGTAGACCAGCCTCTACTTTGGTGGCCGCATGGTTCGGGCGATCAAGCCACATCCGAATTGGTTGTTGAGACGCCCGGTGAGACAATTACAAAGCTTATCGGTTTCAGAACGGTCGAACTGGTCACTGATCCAGACGAGGCGGGTGCGCGCTTTGCGTTTCTTGTCAACGGGCGCGAGATATTCTGCAAGGGGGCGAACTGGATACCGGCCGACGCTCTGTATTCACGGACCAGTCGGGAAAAGACAGAAGCCCTTCTTCAAGCCGCAGTTGATGCGAATATGAACATGATCCGCGTCTGGGGCGGCGGGTTTTATGAAGCCGACTGGTTTTATGACCTTTGTGACCGTATGGGCCTGATGGTGTGGCAGGATTTCATGTTTGCCTGCAATATCTATCCTTCGACGCCAGAATTTCTGGATGAGGTTGAGGCCGAGGTGGATTATCAGGTCAGACGCCTTTCCTCGCATGCCTCCATTGTCTTGTGGTGTGGCGATAATGAACTGATTGGCGCGCTGACATGGTTTGAAGAGACGCGCGCAAACCGAGATCGTTATCTGGTTTCTTATGACCGTCTGAACCGGACAATCGAAACGGCAATGAAGAAGGCCAATGACAGTCTTATCTGGTGGCCTTCTAGCCCCAGTCCGGGCTTTCTGAATTTTGGCGACGCCTGGCACGCCGATGGTTCAGGCGACATGCATTATTGGTCTGTCTGGCACGAGAATAAGGATTTCTCCGATTATCGTAACGTGCGGCCGCGCTTCTGTTCGGAATTCGGGTTTCAGTCCTATACGTCCATGCCGGTGATACGCGATTTTGCAGCTGCAAGCGATTTGAATATTGCCTCGCCGGTCATGGAATCGCACCAGAAAAACGTCGGTGGAAACGAACGTATAGCGGCAACAATGTTCCGCTATTTCCGTTTTCCGAAAGATTTTGAAAATTTTGTCTATCTTAGTCAGATACAGCAGGGGCTGGCCATCCAGACTGCCGTGGACTACTGGCGCTCACTGAAGCCGCATTGCATGGGCACCATCTACTGGCAGCTTAACGATACATGGCCTGTCGCCTCCTGGTCGAGCCTTGACTACGGTGGAGGCTGGAAAGCCATGCATTATATGGCGCGCCGGTTTTTCCAGGATGTGTCGGTTGTGCTGATCCCGTCCAGGGATGGCGCTGGGCTCGATTTCACCATGGTCAATGACACGTTCGAGGCCGTGGATATTGAACTGGAATCCTGGCTGGTGGATCTGAACGGTCAGCGCAAGCCTCTTCAGTCTTTAACGGGGCGGTGCAGTTCTGACCGCGCCGAGCTTCTGGGCCGTATCAAGGAAAACGATATTTCTCCCGATTGCCTGATCTTCTGGCGCTTCAAGGCGTCCAATGGCCAGACGGGCGAGGGGCATCATGTTTTGGACACCTATAAAGCGCTGGATCTGCAGCCATCCGAACTCGATCTACAGGTGTCTCCGTTAGGTGATGGTTCTTATTCGGTGACGGTGCGCGCGGCGGGGCTGGCGCTCCATGTCATGGTGGAAGCCGATTGTGTCGGCTCATGGTCGGATAACCTTTTTGACCTGACTGCAGGCGAAAGTCGGACCACTACTTTCATGCCAGCTGACGCCAGTGCTGGTGAACCGCAATTCAAGCTTTTCGATCTTCATGGCTGTTATACGCAGTCTTGAGGGAAATTGGTGATGTGAGGCACGTAATCGTATGACAAAATTGAGCTTTCAGATTTATAGCGCCAGAAATTTCCAGCCATGGGAAGACACCTATGCCAAGCTGGGTAAAGCAGGATATAGCGCGATAGAGGGTTTTGGGCCGGTCTATGGCGCGATGGACAAAGCGGCGGGCGAAGCGTTGAAGACCACGCTTGCCGCGAACGGCCTTGCCATGCCGACCGGACATTTCTCAATCGTTGACCTTGAAACGCGGAACGCGGATGTGCTGGAATTTGCTGCAGCGGCAGGTGTGGAAAATATCTATTGCCCTTATCTCCAGCCAGAACAAAGACCTGCAGATTTTGATGGATGGCGCGCGTTCGGCGCGCGTCTGGCAAAGGTTGGCGAAGTGGTGAAGGCCGCAGGTTTTGGCTTTGGTTGGCACAATCACGACTTTGAGTTTCAGACATTCGATAATGGTAAGACCGTTCTTGACGCAATTTTCGAGGGCGGTCCTGATCTAGCATGGGAAGCCGACATCGCCTGGATTGTTCGTGGTTCGGCGGATCCCCTTGAGTATGTCGAAAAATACGCTGACCGCATTACTGCTGTGCATGTGAAAGACATAGCGCCAAAGGGCGAGAACTTGGATGAAGACGGTTGGGCCGATCCTGGCCATGGAACGCTTGCCTGGCCTGAATTAATTTCGGCTATTCGCGAAAAAACAGGCGCGCGCCATTTTGTCGTCGAACACGATAATCCAAGCGACATTGACCGTCTCATCAATCAGGCAATGGCCTCGTTCAAATCCTGGTAGGAGTTCCAGTTTATGTCGAAAGTTTATGGTATCGGCATTATCGGCTGCGGTAATATTTCGTCGGCCTATTTCACCCTGATCCAGTCATACCGCAATATTAAGGTCGTCGCATGCACTGATCTCAATATGGAGGCCGCGAAAGCGCGGGCGGAGGAGTTTGGCGTTGAGGCGCAGGACATGGATAACCTGCTTGCAAACCCCGCCGTTGATGCTGTTGTGAACCTGACAGTGCCGGATGCGCATTTTGCGGTTTCAAAACGTGCGTTGGAAGCGGGCAAGCACGTTTATTCGGAAAAGCCGTTCGTGTTGTCGCTGGAAGAAGGCGAGGCGCTGCGCCGTATCGCTGATGCCAAGGGTCTGAAAGTGGGGTCTGCGCCCGACACATTCATGGGCGGCACGCATCAGATGGCGCGCAATATGATTGATGCGGGAAAAGTCGGCACGATTACCTCAGGTACGGCGCATTTTCTTTCGCCGGGCATGGAGAGCTGGCACCCCAATCCCGACTTCTTTTTCAGGCCAGGCGGCGGCCCGATCCTCGATATGGGGCCTTACTACATAGCCAATCTCTTGAACCTGATCGGCCCGGTCAAAAGGGTTGTTGCTTCGGCGAACAAGGGCAAGGAGACGCGCACGATCGGCAGCGGCCCACGTACAGGTGAACAGGTGCCGGTGGTCGTTCCGACGAACTATCATGCCATTTTGGAGTTCGAGAATGGTGCCAGCGTAGCATTGACGGCGAGCTGGGATGTCTGGGCGCATCGTCATCCGAACATGGAGCTTTATGGCACTGAAGGGGCTGTTTTTGTGCCTGACCCCAATTTCTTTGGCGGTGAGTTGATGGCGGCCGGGATGGAGCGCAACAAGGCCGAGCCGGTAGAGTTGTGGGAGCACCCGATGATTGCGCCAAACTGGGAAACGCCGAACGGAGCCTTTTCCAACTATCGTGGCGCGGGGTTGGCCGATATGATGGCCGCTGTTGAAGAAGGTCGCGATTACCGGTGTTCCCTTGACCGGGCGCTACACGTCATTGACGTATTGCTTTCCATCCTCAAATCTGCGGAAGAAGGGCGATATGTTGATATATCGACGCGTTGTACGCAGCCGGCTGCTTTTGGCCCGGATGACGCCAGAGCGTTGCTGAAATAACCGACAAACAGGAGAAGGAAATGGGCTGGCAACCGGCTGAAAACCGCTACGAGAAGATGCTCTACAATCGTTGTGGCAAAAGCGGCTTGAAGCTGCCTGCAATTTCGCTGGGATTTTGGCATAATTTCGGTGAAGATTTTTCGATGTCGAACAAGCGCGCGATCTGCCGCACCGCCTTCGATCTTGGAATTACCCATTTCGACTTCGCCAACAATTATGGCCCGCCGCCCGGTTCGGCTGAAGAAGCGGGCGGTGAAATTCTGCGCACCGATTTCAGGGGTTTGCGTGATGAATTGATCATCTCGTCCAAGGCCGGGTATGAGATGTGGAAGGGCCCCTATGGCGAGTGGGGAAGCCGCAAGTATCTGATTGCGTCCTGTGATCAGTCGCTGAAACGACTGGGGGTGGACTATGTGGACATTTTCTATTCCCACCGTTTTGACCCTGATACGCCGCTGGAGGAGACCTGTGGTGCGCTGGACCATATCGTACGGTCGGGCAGGGCGCTATATGTCGGGATATCCTCATACAACTCGCAACGCACCCGGGAAGCCGTGGCGATCCTGAAGAAAATGGGAACGCCGTGCCTCATTCACCAGCCGAGCTATTCCATGATCAACCGCTGGATTGAGGAAGACGGTCTCATCGATACACTGGAAGAGCTGGGCGTTGGATCAATCGTTTTCTCGCCATTGGCGCAGGGTATGTTGACCTCGAAATATCTGAACGGGGTACCCGAAGAAAGCCGCGCAGCACAGGACAAATCACTCAATCCCGATTTTCTGAATGACAAAAATGTCGAGAATATTCGGGCGTTGAACGCAATTGCAGAACGCCGTGGACAGACGTTGGCGCAGTTGGCGATAGCGTGGGTACTGCGTCGTGGGCGCATTACCTCCGCTCTCATCGGTGCGAGCAAGCCGTCGCAGGTTGCAGATTGTGTTGCAGCGCTGGATAATCTGGAATTCACGGATGCGGAGTTGGCTGAAATTGATCAATTTGCCCGTGAAGCGGATATCAATATCTGGGCGGCCTCCGCTGAACGCAAAGGTCCACAAAGAAAGAAGAAATAGGCGATGACGATCCGCAATCCCATTCTGCCGGGTTTCAATCCCGACCCATCGATTTGCCGTGTCGGCGATGACTATTACATCGCGACCTCTACTTTCGAATGGTATCCTGGGGTGCAGATCCATCATTCCCGTGATCTGGTGAACTGGCGGCTTGTTCGCCGCCCACTGGAGCGCGCGTCGCAGCTCAACATGATCGGAAACCCGGACAGTGGTGGGGTATGGGCGCCGTGCCTTTCCTACGCGGACGGTCTTTTCTGGCTGGTCTATACCGACGTAAAGCGGTTGGAGGGTGCGTTCAAAGACGCGCATAATTACATCGTAACGTCGCCGACTATTGAGGGCGATTGGTCCGACCCGATTTATGTCAACTCTTCTGGGTTCGATCCCTCACTATTTCATGATGACGATGGCCGGAAATGGTTCGTCAATATGCAATGGAACCATCGTCCCGAGGCCCGTCACGACGTCGGGCACAAGGCATTTGATGGCATTTTGTTGCAAGAGTTTGATCCCGTCTCGAAAAAGCTCAAAGGACCGGTGAAGAATATCTATGACGGTACACCGCAAGGGCTTGTTGAAGGGCCGCATCTGTTCAAGCGGAACGGTTGGTACTACCTGACGACTGCCGAAGGAGGGACGGGATATAGCCATTGCGTGACTATGGCCCGCTCGCGGACCATTGATGGACCTTATGAAACACATCCCAACCGGCATCTCATGACGTCGAAAGATCACCCTGAAGCGCCATTGCAGCGCGTGGGTCACGGACAGTATGTGGAAACGCCGGATGGCGCGGTCTACCATACGCATCTTTGCGGGCGGCCACTTTCGCCGAACCGTCGCTGTACGCTGGGTCGAGAAACCGGCCTGCAGAAATGTGTCTGGGGCGATGACGAATGGCTCTATCTCGAAAATGGCACTCTGATTGCCGAATTGGAAGTGGAAGCACCTGGCGGCGCATTGGTTGCGGATATGCCGGAAGAGGCCATTTCCGATTTTGAAGCGGCAACGCTTCCGCCGGAATTCCAGTGGCTCCGGACGCCATTTAGCGAGCGCATTTTTTCACTTGATGCGCGTCCAGGTTTCCTGCGCGTTTTCGGCCGTGAAAGCATTGGCTCCTGGTTTGAGCAGGGCCTTGTCGGGCGCAGGCAAGAGCACCACCATTTTCGCGCGGAAACCAAATTGGAGTTCGAACCCGACACCTATCAACAGGTGGCCGGTCTGACGCATTACTATAACCGCTTCAAGTTCCATGCTCTTGGTCTGACGCTTGATGAAGAGATGGGTTTGACACTCAATATTCTTTCCTGCCCCGGCAACTACCCGGGCGGCCAGCTCGATTACCCGATTGGTATGGGCATTGCCGTTGGCACAAACCGCGTGTGGCTTGCCATGGAGGTTACCGACAATGATCTGCAATTCTTCTGGAAAGGCGATGAGGCAGGAAACTGGGAGCCGATAGGGCCTGTTCTGGATGCCAGCGTGATCTCAGATGAGGGGGGCGGAATGAACGAGCACGGTTCCTTTACCGGCGCTTTTGCCGCCATGTTTGCATTCGATACGAGCGGGCGCGGCAAACATGCGGATTTCGACTGGTTTAGCTACCGACGCTTTGTTGGCGGCGCATAAGTGGTTCCGTTTCAATAAGGATATCCCGGCGTAGACCGCCGGGGTTCCTATGCGAACGGCGCGTTGCGCGGTGGCAGGGCCGGAACGTCGAAGTCGACAGGATCTTCACCCGCTTTCACGCATTCAACCATGGTTTCATACGCGGCTTCGAGATGGCGACAGAAACGTTCGGCATCAAATAGGGGCGCGCGGAACTTGTTTTCAGCCAGTTTTGTCCTGATGGCTTCCAGCCGGTTTCGGTCTTGCGCAAGCTCTACAGCAAGGGTGACAAATTCCTCGTCATCGGCGGCGACGAGCTCTTCCAGCTCTATTGCCTTCAACAGGCTTTCTGCGACGCGTGAGGCGAAATGGCTGCCCTTGCGGGTGATAACAGGCAGCCCGGCCCACAGATTGTCGGAATTGGTTGTATGGCCGTTGTAAGGGAAGGTGTCGAGCGCGATATCGGCTGCCTGCAGTCGGGCAATATGGTCTTCATTGGAGACTTTTTTGGAGAAGACCAGCCGATCGGGCATGATGCCCTGCATGAGCGCGTGGCGTATTAGGTTTTGCTCGGCGAGTTCGCTGTAGCTCATCATCCATAGAACGCTGTTGGGCACTTTCTTGAGGATGGAAAGCCAGAGATTGATTGTCTTGACCGAAACCTTCTGCGGATTGTTGAAGGCGGCGAACACGACCTTGCCTTCCGGTAGTCCCAGTTCCTTGCGTGAGGCCGCAGCCGGGAAGGCGCGAAACCGCGGATCGTTCGGTTGGTAGGTCTCAGGCAGGCGGCAGAATTTCTCGTGATAATGGGGCTTTGAGGATTCCGGCAGGACAATTGGATCTCCGATAATATAGTCAAAGTCCAGATTGATTGCTGTGCCGGGATAACCCAACCAGGAGACCTGAACGGGAGCTGCAAGCCAGTTCATGATGGCAAAGCGCGCGCCACCCGTATAACCCTTGAGGTCGACTAGAATATCGATCTTTTCCGCCTTGATCGCTTCCGCCGCAGCCTCATCGCTCATGTCGTTGATGGAAACAATACGTCCCCATTTTGAGCGGTTTCCACTGTCCATAGCGACCTTGTCTTCTGGCGTATAGCAGAAGAGCACGGTTTCGAACCGGCTATTGTCATGAGCCATCAGCACGGACTGGAAAAGCCGCATAGTTGCATGGTCGTCCCAGAATTCATTCGAAAGATAGCCGACACGAATTTTGGGGCCCCATTCATGCTCCTGTGTGCGGCGGATCGTGTCCAACCCCTCAGGCAGGATCGGGAGGTCGTTGACGTTTTCGGCAAGCGCGTTCAGACGTTCATCGGTATTCCACATGAGGCTGTGGCGCGGGAAGTCCTTGCGGAAGAAATCGTCGTTTCCTGCAGCGCTTTCACGGGCAAATCGTTTCTCGAGTGAATCAAGCGTGTCGAAATCGCAATAAATCGAAGCAAACTCCATGAGAGAGAATGCTATCTGTCCCTGATCGGGAGCCAGCGAATAAAGCTTCTTATAAAGCGCGAGGTGATCTTCGCTGAAGCCATCGCCGCCGACAATTTTGGAGGCAAGCGCAAGATGGTTGGGGTTCTCACTGCCGATCAGTTTCTTCTTGTAGGCGTCCAGTAGCTCAACTTCGCCACGATTCATGAAGCCACGGACCAGAATGAAGACAACATCTTCATTGTCCGGGACGACCTTGTTCAGCTGCAATGCAAGCCAAAACGCCTTGTCTTCGTTTCCCACCTTTTCATAGAGCCGCATAGACGCGCTCAAAAGCTCAACGGTGTCGGGCGTTTCAGCTGTTGCCGCGCGCTCGAAAACCTCTGCAGCTTCGGAAAACATCCCGGCAGCTTCCATCGCGCTGCCCAAGAGCGGCAAAACACGGACGTCGGTTGTGCCGCTCTCACTCAATATCTGATTTATGACAGTGAATGCCGTCTCATAATCACCAGCTTTGTAGGCCTCGAGCGCTTTGGAATAGGCATCGTCTGACACGTGGAAACCCCATCATTTTGTCAACCGCCGGAGAACTCTACACAAATAGACCGACTCGCTTTGCTTGGAGTTTGCAGAAGGGTGAGCATGGGGGCAAGAGCTGGACGTCAAAGATTAGCTTTGTCCACGTCAACTTGGCGAAAGGCAGGATTTCAAGGCGTCTGCCAGTGAAACCAGCAAGTCTTCATACATGTCCGGTCCTTCCGGGATCGAAGCGCCGAGGGGATCGAGTTCGCCACTGCGGACATTGTTTTCTGTCGTCAGCGTTTGGACCAGGCGGGGAGCAAATTGCGGTTCTGTGAAGATGCAGACCGTATTGAGTTGCTTGAGCTTTTCCTCAATTTGCGCAATTCGTGCAGCACCCGGTTGCGCCTGCGGATTGACGGTTATCGATCCTGTGGCGGTGATGGCGAAACGGCGTTCAAAATACTGGTAAGCGTCGTGAAAAACGATGAACGGTCTTCCTGCAAGCGGTGCGGTTGATTCTTTCAGGCGCTCTTCTAGAGACAGGATTTTCTTGTCCAGTGTTGCAGCATTTTGCGTATACAAAGCTGCATGCTGTGGATCGCGCGCGCTCAGCGTCAACGCGATTGTCCTGGCGGCGGCTCGGGCGTTTTCGGGATCAAGCCAGAAATGCGGGTCGATCTCTTCATCATGGTGGTGATCGCCGTCGGCATGTTCTTCGTCATGGTCCTCTGGCTCGAAATTGCCGTTTTCCCGCGGAGGAAGAAGATCAACACCCGGTGCATTCATGAGGGCGACCGGGGTGGCGTCTCCCGTGAGAGACGCGAGAGGCTTTTCCAAAAAAGCTTCCAGCGCTGGACCCGCCCAAAAAATGAGATCTGCGCCCTGGAGCTCGGCCGCGTCTGATGGGCGCATAGAATAGGTGTGAGGTGACGATGCGCCTTTGATCAGGAGGTAGGGTTTGCCAACACCTTGCATGATGGCGGCGACAAGCGAATGCAATGGCTTGATGGATACGACGACGGAGGGTGGTGTTTCCGCAGAGTATGCTGGAGAGCCAAATACAGCAAAAAGAGCAAAGGACAGTGCGGCAAGCCGGTGCTTTATCATGTTTCATCCTTAATGTTATAATATTACATCTATTGCGTAATGATATAACGTATGCAATAGCGGAAACGCAAGACAGTTTTTCAGTAAATGACAGCGAGGCGCTGACTGATGGGTGAAGCCCTGATTTCATTGAAAAAAGCCGGGCTCCGAAGGAGCGGCAGGTGGTTGGTACGCGGTGTCGACCTCACCGTGCACCGTGGTGAAATCGTGACCCTGATCGGCCCCAACGGGTCGGGCAAGTCGACTACGGTTAAAATGGCGACGGGCATTGCCCGTCCTACCGAAGGATCAGTTCAGCGCCGTCAGGGCCTGAAAATTGGGTATGTGCCGCAGAAATTGGCGATCGACTGGACCATGCCATTGACGGTCAGGCGTTTGATGACACTGACGGGACCGCTGCCGGACGCTGATATGGATTGGGCGTTGGAGGCTGCCGGTGTTAGCCACATGAAGGACGCTCGTGTTGCCCATTTGTCGGGGGGCGAGTTCCAGAGAGCGCTTTTGGCAAGGGCTATTGCGCGCCGTCCAGATCTTCTGGTGCTCGACGAGCCAGTGCAGGGCGTCGACTTTTCAGGCGAGATTGCGCTTTACGATTTGATTGCCGATATCAGGCGCAAAACCGGTTGCGGAATTTTGCTCATTTCGCATGACTTGCATGTCGTAATGGCTGAAACAGATACAGTCATCTGCCTGAACGGACATGTCTGCTGTACGGGAACGCCGCAAGCCGTTACTGCGAGCGAAGAATATCTCAGTCTTTTCGGGCCGAAGGCCGCCCGCGCCATTGCCGTTTACGCCCATAATCACGACCACACCCATCTGCCCGATGGACGCGTGCTGCATGCTGATGGAAGCGTGACAGAACATTGTCATCCCGAAGATGGGCACCATCATCATGATGAACATGAACGACATACGGATGGCGTCGAGAAAACAGATGAGGGGAAGGCGAATGCTTGACGATTTTTTTGTTCGTGCCTTGCTTGCTGGTGTCGGTCTTGCCCTGACTGCGGGGCCGCTTGGCTGTTTTGTCGTTTGGCGGCGCATGGCCTATTTTGGAGACACGATGGCGCATTCCGCTCTTTTGGGCGTTTCCTTGTCGCTGCTTTTTGAATTCAATTTGACGCTGAGTATTTTTGCGGTTGGTTTTCTGGTCGCGGTGGCTCTGCTTGTGTTGCAGCGACGCGGCGGACTTTCGACAGATGCGCTTTTGGGCATTTTGTCTCATGCAGCACTTGCCGTCGGGCTGGTCATAACCGGATTTCTGACTTGGGTGCGTATTGATCTCGTCAGCTATCTCTTCGGCGATATTCTCGCCGTGACCAGGGAGGATATAGGGGTTATCTGGGGCGGTGGTGTGCTGGTCACATTGGCACTGATTCGGTTGTGGCGTCCATTGCTGGCTTCAACCGTGAATGCAGAGCTTGCTGAGGCTGAAGGCTTGAGGCCAGACAAGGCGCGTTTTCTCTTCATGCTCTTGATGGCGGCAGTGATTGCAATTGCGATCAAGGTTGTCGGTATTCTTCTCGTCACTGCGATGCTGATCATTCCAGCAGCTGCAGCTCGCCGCTTTTCGGTGTCACCGGAAATGATGGCAGTCCTCGCCTCTGTGATTGGGATAATTTCGGTTGTCGTTGGGCTTGGGGCATCGCTCGAGCTCGACACGCCGTCCGGCCCGTCCATTGTCGTTGCTGCGCTTTTGATGTTTCTGGTGAGCCAGGTTCCGATTCCAGGCGCGCGAGAAAAGGGAGGATTGGAATGACAGGACAAGATCTGACGCGCAACCAGTCCCTGGTCTTTACGGCGTTGAGGGATACCGATGGGCCGCTGACGGCCTATGCAATCCTTGATGCATTGCGCGGCGAGGGCTTTCGCGCTCCGCTACAGGTATATCGAGCGCTTGATAAGCTGATTGAACGCGGTCTCGTGCATCGGCTTGAAAGCGTCAATGCTTTCGTCGCCTGTGCCCATCCGGGAGAGGAGTGTTGCAATCACGGCCTGACCGGATTCGCGATTTGTTCGGAATGCGGCAACGTTCTCGAGTTTCACCATCACGCAGTCGAACACCAGCTTGAAACCCTCCTTGGTGAGAAGGGCTTCAAGCCGGAAAAAACGGTTGTTGAAATACGCGGGCGTTGTGCCAGCTGCGCGTAGTTTTCGCACTAATGCGCCTTAAGGCGTCAGCAGGACCTTGCCCGCCCGTTTAGCCAGTTGTCCGGCCAGTTTTTCCATGACCTCGCTAATGGGAAGGACTGCGGCAACGTCAGTGGTCCATTTGCGTGAGATAAAGCGATCCTGAACTTCGCCAATCACGCGCATCTGCTCTTCCGGAGACGATTCCATGAACCACTTAGTCAGCCAGAAACCAGTGATTTTCTTGTCCATGAAAACGAACTGGCCGAGTTCTCGCGCCGAAATCGCGCTTGAATCAAGCTTGCCGTAGATGACCCAGTTTGCGTGGTTCGGCATGGAGAAGAAGACGTCGCAGGAAAGCTGGTTGGCGACAGCGTCCAGCATGATACGGGGCTTTTCAGTCTTCGAAATCTGTTTGAACTGCTCGACGACATCCGCGTCGGTTTCGTCTAGAACATAAGCAGCGCCGAGCGCCTTGAGCGGCTCTATCATTTCCTTTCGGCGGACAAAGACAATAGGTCTGTATCCTTCATCATGGGCAAGGGCGATGATAAGCTTGCAGAGCTGACTGGCGCCAGCGGTCAGAATGAAGCTCTTTGAATTTGCCTTGCGAACGATGTCAAACATCGCCATGGCGGTGAGCGGGTTGACGATATGACCGGCGGCGTCTTCATCCAGCATTTCCGCCTTGACGGGAATGCAACCCTTGGCCGAAGTGATTGCATATTCAGCCCAGGTGCCTGATCCATCCGGAACTGCTGTAAAAGCTACTCGCTTGCCGACAAGTGCTTCAGCATAGCTGCCGGAACCGGCTACGACTTCGCCGACGCCTTCAAAACCAGCTGGTTTTCCCTGCTGACGCGGCTGGCCATATTCACCCTTGATGAAATGAAGGTCTGAGGGATTGATATTCGCCATGGCCATCTTGATCAGAACCTGCCCGTCTTTCAACTCGGGGACGGGAATTTCTGCATACTCCAGATAGGGCTCCATCGAATCAAACTGGATACCCGTCTGTTTGCCGGAATAACCGTCACCTTTTTGCAGCAGAGCATGCATGGTGGCTGGTGAAGTCATAGATCATCTCCTTGATTGTTAATCCGCTGATTTTGGGGAAGCGGTAATTTTCTTTGCAATTTGTTCAAGGATGAACTTAATATGATTCCACGTCAATGCGGAAAGCAGCGTGAAAGATGCGCAAATTATTTAAACGGGAGGACACATGACGGACCAAATGGCAGATTATCTCCGCTCACTATATGGGCTTGAAGGCAAGGTCGCCCTTGTAACGGGCGGCGCAACGGGTATTGGACGCATGGTTTCCCAAGCGCTGGTGCTGGCAGGCGCGAAAGTGTTTATCGCATCGCGCAAGGCCGCTGATTGTGTGCGGGTTGCCGATGAACTGAATGCTCTTGGTGCCTCTGGCTCTGCGGAGGGATTTGGGGCCGACCTTTCAACGGAAGAGGGCATCAATGCCCTAAGCGCCGAAGTTGCCAAACGCACCGACAAGCTGAATATCCTGTTTAACAACTCGGGTGTTTCCTGGGGCGCGCCGATGAAGGATTTTCCACATGCGGCATGGGAAAAGGTGATGAATATTAATGTCGCGGCAGCTTTCACACTGACGCGCAACCTCTTTCCCTTGTTGAAGGCGTCTGCAACGGATGAGGATCCGGCCCGGATTGTGAATATTGGATCGGTCATGGGCATCATGCCTTTTGCCGATGGAGCCTATTCCTATTCGGCGTCGAAAGCTGCCATCTTGCATCTGACGCAAATTCTGGCTCAGGAATTTGCGTCCAAGCGGATTACCGTTAATGCCTTTGCGCCCGGGCCGTTCCAATCCAGGATGACAGCTTTTGCCACGGATGGTGATGAAAAGGCGGCAAGGGTTGGAGAAGGCGTTCCGCTCGGACGTATTGGTGCGCCGAACGATATTGCAGGCGCGACACTTTATCTGTGCGGCAAGGCCGGTGCATATGTGACTGGCACTACAATTCCGATTGATGGCGGCCTGCATAATGTTACCCATACGGGTCTTTTCGATCACGCATAGCGGGATAAAGCTAAGTGTCGCCCCGGCTTGTCCGGGGTGACATGTTTGCGGTTGTTCAGGGGCAGTCGGAAACCTTCTTCAGGCCGTTTTTGAAGCGCTTCCAATTGGCGATGTAATGGTTTGCGGAACGGCGCAAAGCATTGACCGCTTCTTCGTCAAGCGAACGGACTGCTTTCGCCGGTGCGCCGACGATTAGGGAATTATCCGGAAATTCCTTGCCTTCTGTCACCAGGGCGTTTGCACCGACGAGGCAGTTTTTTCCGATACGAGCGCCGTTTAAAATTGTTGCTCCCATACCAACCAGCGAATTGTCGCCAATTGTGCAACCGTGAATGATCGCGCCATGACCAATCGTGCAGCCCTCGCCCATGTTGACGGGAAAACCGGGATCGGTATGCATGACCGTATTTTCCTGCACATTGCTGCCCTTGCCGATGGATATCGGTTCGTTATCGCCGCGTATGGTCGTGCCAAACCAGATACCAACATCTTCGCCAATATCAACGCGTCCAATGACAGTGGCTGTTGGCGCAACCCAATAATTGTCCGACGGTGGTGTTTCCGGTTTCAATCCGTCAATCTCGTAAAGTGGCATCGACTTCCCCCGTGTTTTCCCGTTTGCAAAGGTTTTGGCGGCATTAGTCTCTGAATTCAAGAGGTTCTGCCAACAATCCGGTTGACAAAACCAGGTCTACGCGGCACCTCTCAGCGCAATTTGTCGCGCCGCCTTTAAACAGATACGCGCGTCACCATATTTACTGTGTAAAAGCCAGCCAACGAAAGCGAGAAGCGATGATCGGCCTGGATATGACCGCAATCTACGCTTTCCTCCAGGTCATCATGATCGACCTGGTGTTGGCTGGTGACAACGCAATTGTGATTGGCATGGCCGCCGCAGGTCTCGACAAGCATCTGCGCAGCAAGGCTATTCTGATCGGCATTCTCTTTGCCACGGTTTTACGCATTGGCTTTGCTTTGATTGCTACGCAGCTTCTGGAAGTGACAGGGCTGCTGCTGGCTGGCGGGATCCTGCTGCTCTGGGTTTGCTGGAAGATGTGGCAGGAGCTGAAGGTTGATCAGCATGACTTGATCAGCGGTGAGGAAGCGCTGATGGACACCGATATCGATGCCGACGGCAAGATTGCTGGCGGCCGGTGCGGCAAGACGCTGAAGCAGGCTGTCATCCAGATCATCATTGCCGATGTATCCATGTCGCTCGACAATGTTCTGGCCGTTGCGGGCGCTGCATATGATCACGCGGGCGCGCTGGTTTTTGGTCTCGCGCTTTCCGTTTTGCTTATGGGGCTCGCATCGTCCTTCATAGCTGGCCTCTTAAACCGGCATCGCTGGATTGCCTGGGCCGGTTTGCTGGTTATCCTCTATGTGGCGCTGAACATGATATTTGATGGCATGGATGAGCTGACAGCCGGCGCTATGCCGCATGTGCCGATGCTAAAGGGCTGATATAGGAGAACGGTAATTGACCGACTTCTACCAAAAAGCGCTCTCATCCCGCGCGAAGATTTTCGCCATTGCTCCTATGATGGACTGGACGGACAGACATTGTCGCTTTCTGCATCGTTTGCTGACCCGCAATGCGCTGCTTTATACCGAGATGGTGGTTGCAGATGCGGCCATTCATGGCCCGCGTGAGCGTCTTTTGGGTTATGATGACCGTGAGCATCCGGTGGCGCTTCAACTTGGCGGCTCCGACCCCGACAAGCTTGCAGAGGCGACGACCATTGCGCTGGGGTTTCACTACGATGAAATTAATCTCAACGTTGGCTGCCCCTCTGACCGCGTCCAGTCTGGAACGTTTGGGGCGTGTCTGATGAATACGCCTTCGCTGGTTGCCGAATGCGTGGCGGCGATGAAACAGGTGTCGGATGTGCCGGTTACGGTCAAATGCCGCATTGGTGTAGATGATCAGGAGCCCGAAGCGGCACTTCCAGCACTCGTGGATGCGGTGTTGGAGGCGGGAGCCGATGCGATCTGGGTGCATGCGCGCAAGGCATGGCTGGAAGGTCTGAGCCCCAAGGAAAACCGTGATATTCCGCCGCTCGATTATGAAATTGTCTATCGTCTCAAGCAGGCGCATCCGGATGTCTTTATCGGGATCAATGGTGGCATTAACACGCTTGAGGAAGCGCAAGCGCATTTAGGGCATGTCGATGGCGTCATGCTGGGGCGGGCCGCATATCACAATGCGTCATTGCTTTCGGGTGTGGACCAACTGATCTTTGATGATCCGCGCCCGCCGATAACGCGTGAAGCGCTGCGGGATGCGATGATGGAATATTGCGCACGACATATCGAAAATGGCGGTCGGCTCTCGCATGTCACGCGCCACATGGTGGGACTTTTTCATGGAGAGCCGGGCGCAAGGCGCTATCGGCAAATTCTGTCCACCGACGCCACAAAAGCGGATGCAGGGCCGGAGGTTATTGCGCACGCCTTTGACGTGCTTGAACCTCAGGCCCTAGCCGGTTGAAACCGGCTTCAGGTTGACCGCTTTTGACGCCGCCTCGAGTGTCGGGAAAAATTCCACACTTGGATCGCTCACATTATGTGCTTCGAGCATGCTGCGCGCCTCTTCCGATGCGCCAGCAATGATGTAGCGAACGCCATGGCGAAGGGCGCGGCGGACGGACCCTTCAATGACGTTTGCCGCCGTGGAATCGAGGAAGGGAACCGCTGAACAATCGAGTATGAAGTTCTTGCGCTGGTCGGCAATTCGGTCAAGCACCGAGCCTACACGCGAGGCCGCGCCGAAAAAGAAGACGCCCGATATGTGATAGACGACTGTATCCGGATCAGTGGCGCGGATCGGGTGTTCTTCATCTTCTCCTTCCTGGGCAATGAGCTCATTCGCCTTTTCAGCAATTTCAATATTGCGGCCCATGCGCTCGATGAAGATGAATGCGCCGAGCGTAAAGCCGACAATAATACCCTCGGTCAAGTCTCTGAAAATAACGAAGAGAAAGGTTGCCAGGAGAACAAGCGTGTCGGCGCGCGATGAGCGTATGAGGGCGCTGATCGAGTGTTTTTCGATCATGTTATAGGCGACGAAAGCAAGAATTCCTGCGAGTGCTGATAGTGGAATGTAGCTCGCAAGTGGAGCGGCCACCAACAGGAAGACAAGCAGAAACAATGAATGCAACATGCCGGAAAATGGGCTCGTTGCGCCGGAACGAACGTTTGTTGCTGTTCTGGCAATCGTGCCGGTGACACAGATGCCGCCAAACAGCGCGGAAACGATATTGGCTGCGCCCTGGCCAACCAGCTCCATGGATGAGCGATGGCGACGGCCAGTCATGCCGTCCGCGACAACGGCTGAGAGCAGGGATTCAATCGCGCCCAGCAGCGTGAAGGAAATGGCGTCGGGCAGAACCTTCACGATCAATGCCGGTTCGAGATTGGGAAGGTGCGGTGTTGGCACTGTGTTCGGGATGCCGCCAAATTTCGTTCCAATCGTTTCGACCGGCAATTTGAGGAAATAGGCAAAGAGCGAAGCCGCGGCGACCGCGATCAAAAGGCCCGGCCAATGAGGTCGGTACATTTTGAGCGTGAGGATGATCAGGATCGTCATGGTGGCAAGGCCGGTTGCCGATGGGCTGATTGTCGAAGCGCTGTTTGCCAGCGTCACCAGCTTGTCGAGGAGGGGGCCGGGTTCCTTGCCATCAATTGTCAAGCCGAACAGGTCATGGATTTGGCTGGCGAAGATGATGATGCCAATACCCGCGGTAAAACCCACCGTCACCGGATAGGGAATGAATTTGATATATCGACCGAGGCGGAACCAGCCCGCAATCATCATGAAGACGCCGGAAAGCGCGGTTGCGAGGATAAGGCCTTCGACGCCATTTCGGGCGACAGATGCGGCAACCAGAACAATGAACGCGCCAGCCGGGCCCCCGATCTGATAGCGACTGCCGCCAAGCAGGGATACAAAGAAACCGCCGAAAATGGCGGTATAGAGTCCGCGGTCTGGTGTAACGCCAGAGGCAATCGCGATTGCCATGGAAAGCGGCAATGCGACAATGGCCACCGTGAGGCCGGCAATTGCGTCACGACGAAGCCGGTCTAGTGAATATCCTTCGGCCAAAACGCTGAGCGTCTTGGGTTGTAATGTATCGGGCATAATTGGCCTGCCTTTTGAAAAGACGGGCGCGGCGACTTTCGCTCACAATAAATCATAAAAACCTACTCGGCCGGAAATGCCGATTGGCCGTATTGCGGCCCTTCAGGCAGCGGGCGCTGTCTCAGGGTCGTCAACGCGGCCCACATAGGTTCTTACCATTGACCACATGCTTAAGCCGTCTCGCCGGGTTGGGAGAGTCATTCGCATATACAAGAAGTCTTTATTACATGCAAAATCTCCTGTGAGTCTTGGAAAGCGGGTTTCCTTCGCATATGCAAAACAGACATGAATTTTCAGGAGAGATCGCATGCCTCACATTCTCTTGGCGGCGCTGGGTGGCGCAGTAGGCTCCTCATGCCGCTATCTGGTCGGCGTCTGGGCGTTGCGTTTCTTCGGACCCGGCTATCCGTGGGGTACGTTTGTTGTCAATATTGTGGGTTCATTCCTGATTGGTGTTCTGGCTGAACTGATTGCGCTCAGGCTGAACGCCTCGGCTGAGTTGCGGGTATTAATGGTGACTGGCTTTCTGGGCGGTTTCACGACGTTCTCGGCCTTTTCACTCGATACGATTTATCTCTTCGAACGCGGAGCTGTTATGCTGGCTGCCGTCTACGTCGTGTTGAGCGTCGTATTGTCCATTGCCGCCGTGATGGCGGGGCTGGCGCTGGTCAGAAGTATCGTATAAACGCTGCCGCTTCCGGGTGGCGAAAGAGCAGGCAATGGCAGGTATTGAACATATTGAAGTGAGCGACGACGAGGCGGGCATGCGCCTCGACCGCTGGTTCAAGGTGCATTATCCGGGGCTGGGTTTCGGGGCGTTGCAAAAACTGCTTCGTTCCGGGCAGGTGCGTATCGACGGTGGTCGCGCGAAGACAGACGCGCGCGTGCAGCCGGGGCAGAAAGTTCGCATTCCACCCATGAATGTCGATGCCAAGGGCTCCCGGCCTGTTTCAGGCAAGGACCTGAAACACTCGGGCGATGGCGAATTGCTGAGACGCATGCTGCTTCACGAGGACGACAAGGTGTTTGTGCTTAATAAGCCTGCTGGGTTGGCAGTGCAGGGCGGCTCAGGCGTGACACGTCACGTCGATAAAATGTTGGAAGCATGGACCAACAAAAAGGGCGAGAAGCCGCGTCTTGTTCATCGGCTTGATCGTGACACGTCGGGTGTGTTGGTGATTGCGCGTTCCCGTGGGGCTGCTCAGAAGCTGACGACAGCTTTTCGTGAACGCGATACGAAGAAAACCTATTGGGCCTTGGTAAAGGGCGTGCCGCGCAAGCGGGAAGGAAAGATCTCCACCTGGCTGGTCAAGGAACAAACGCCGGACGGTGACAAGATGCGGGTCTGCGAGCACGGTGAAACCGATGCCGATCACGCCATCTCATTCTACCGCGTACGCGAACAGGCGGGCCAGGACCTGGCGTGGCTGGAAATGGAGCCCTATACGGGCCGCACGCATCAGCTTCGCGTTCATGCCGCTCATATTGGTCATCCCATCATTGGAGACCCGAAATATTTTGAAGCGGATGTTAACTGGAATTTTCCCGGCGGCATGCAGAACCGGCTTCATCTGCATGCACGCCATATCGATATTCCGCATCCTTCCGGCGGGCGGTTGAAGGTAACGGCTCCGCTGCCGCCACATATGGTGCAGAGCTGGAATTTGCTTGGTTTTGAAACCGAGCCGCAGGAGGACGAGGATTGAAGCTCGTTCTGTTTGATTGTGACGGCACGCTGGTCGACAGCGTTGGGCTGATTCACGAAACAATGCGGCGTACATTTGCGGCCTTTGACAAGCCTGAACCGGCAGAGGCGGCGACGCGCGGCATCATTGGCCTGACGCTGGATATCGCCATTGCACGCATTCTGGGCCGCGAGCACGCGGACAGTGAGTGCGTAGAGATGATGGCGCATTACAAGTCGCTTTTTGCTCCGATCAGGGGTGAGGGCTTTCAAGAACCGCTATTTGCCGGCATCTCTGGGGTGCTGGATGAGCTTTCGGGGAAAGACGACATCATTTTGGGGGCGGTGACTGGCAAATCCAGAAAGGGCCTCGACATGATCTGCGAGAGTCATGGATTTGAGAAACTGTTCTTTGTTTCGCGTACCGCCGATGATTGCCCTTCAAAACCACACCCGGCCATGGTGAGCGAATGTTGCGACCAGACAGGAATAAATCCGGCGCAAACGGTTGTGATTGGTGACGCGAAATACGATATGCAGATGGCGAAAGCCGCTGGAGCCAAGGCCATTGGCGTGTCTTGGGGCTATGGCGGCGTAGACGAGTTGAACAAGACCGGCGCGGATGCAATCGCACAGACGGTTGGCGAAATTCCCGGCCTTATCGAACAGGTTTTGGATCATGCGTGAAATTCTGACTGAACTAAACGACCACATTTCCGATCCCGATCCGGTAAAACGGGCGCAGGCGGCTATGAAGACGCCGCTTCCGAAGCGTTTCTACAAAGACGTCAGTCTTGGCGGCGGCGACGGTTCCTGGTCAATTCTCCTTGACGGACGGACGGTAAAGACACCAGCCAAGCAGGCTTTGGAACTGCCCAATGAGCGCGTCGCGGAATTGCTTGCCGAAGAATGGCGTGCCCAAACCGAGGTGATTGATCCGGCAAAGATGCCGATGACGCGGCTGGTGAATACGGCTCTAGATGGTGTTGCCGTCGATCCTCAGGCCGTGCATGAGGATATCTTGCGGTTCTCCTCCTCCGACCTGCTTTGCTATCGTGCAGACAGCCCTCAGGAACTGGTGGCGCTTCAGGCGGATAAATGGGATCCCGTTCTGGACTGGGCAGCCAACGAACTTGGTGCGCGCTTTATTCTGGTTGAAGGCGTTATCCATCAGGAACAGCCACGCGAGGCAATTGCCGCCTTTGCCGTTACGCTGCGCAGATATGACCGTGCTCTTGATTTGGCGAGCCTGCACACGGTGACGACGCTGACCGGATCGGCCATTTTGGCGCTCGCTTTTGCTGAAGGTTTTCTTGATGCGGCGAGGGCTTGGGAACTGGCGCATGTTGATGAAGACTGGCAGGTGAGGCAGTGGGGCGAAGATGACGAGGCTGCAACGCGTCGGCTCAAACGCTGGAGCGAAATGGAAGCGGCCGCACGGCTTTTTACCGCAATGCGCGATATGTGATTAAGCATTTTTGGGCATATAGCTTTCAACCTCTTGAAATGCCGGCGCTTTGGGCGCACCATTTCCAAATCTAATCATCGTGGTGGGGCACGCGATTGGAGTTGCGGCAGATTGGCGCGGCACGGGAATGGTGTGGCTTGTCGAGGCGAGCAGAGGAGGGATGAATGTCGGTTAGAGCAATATTGGATATCAAGGGGCGCAATGTGGTGACGGTCGATCCCACAATTACGCTTAGGGTTGCTGCGCGTCAGCTCTACGAAAACCGGATTGGTGTCCTGGTTATTTCAGACGATAAGATGAGCATTAAGGGCATTCTTTCCGAACGAGATATCGTGACGGCTATTGGCCGCAACGGCGCTGAATGCCTCGAAAAGCCAGTGTCGTCGGCCATGGTGACAAATGTCTACCGGTGCACCGAAGACATGACTGTGGAAGAAGTCATGCAGGTCATGAACAGTCGGAAAATTCGCCACCTGCCGGTCGAAACCGATTCCAAGCTCGGCGGCATCATTTCAATCGGCGATGTTGTGAAGACGCATATCGCCCGCATGGAGATGGAAGCCGAGCAGATCAAGGCATATATTGCCGGCTGATCATTGCCACTATTAAGGCCTTCAACGCCGTCCTGCGGGTTGCTGCGGGGCGGCTTTGCTGTTGACTTCGCACCCGCCATCCGGTTTACAAGCCGCCTGTTGTTTTCTCTTGAAAAAAGCTGGTTACACAATGCTCGACAAAACCTATGATTCCACTTCCGTTGAACCGGAAATCGCTAAAAAGTGGGATGAGGCCGACGCTTTCCGCGCAGGCGCAAACGCTAAGCCAGGTGAAGACAGTTTCTGCATTGTGATTCCGCCCCCGAATGTGACTGGCTCACTGCACATGGGCCATGCGCTCAACAATACGCTGCAGGACATACTTGTGCGTTTTGAGCGGATGCGGGGCAAGGACGTACTTTGGCAGCCCGGTATGGACCATGCGGGCATTGCTACGCAGATGGTTGTCGAACGTCAGATGATGGAGCGGCAGGAGCCCGGTCGACGTGAAATCGGGCGTGACGCTTTTGTTGAAAAAGTCTGGCAGTGGAAGGAAGAGTCTGGCGGCCTGATTTTCAACCAGCTGAAACGCCTTGGCGCTTCCTGCGACTGGTCGCGTGAACGCTTCACCATGGATGAAGGGCTTTCCAAAGCTGTTCTTGAAGTTTTTGTCACGCTCTACAAGCAAGGCCTGATCTACCGCGGAAAACGGCTGGTCAATTGGGACCCGAAATTTGAAACCGCAATTTCCGATCTTGAAGTGGAGAACCGGGAAGTTGACGGCCATATGTGGCATTTCAAATATCCGCTGGCGGGTGGTGAGACCTATACCTATGTGGAGAAGGACGCGGACGGAAATATCGTTTTCTCAGAAGAGCGCGACTACATTTCAATCGCCACGACCCGGCCTGAAACCATGCTTGGTGACGGCGCTGTTGCGGTTCATCCGTCAGACGAACGTTATGCGCCTATCGTTGGCAAGCTGTGTGAAATTCCCGTTGGTCCGAGAGAACATCGCCGTTTGATCCCGATTATTACGGATGAATACCCGGATCCGGACTTTGGCTCTGGTGCCGTGAAGATCACCGGTGCGCACGACTTCAACGACTATCAGGTCGCCAAGCGAAACCATATTCCGCTCTATCGCTTGATGGATGTAAAAGCATCTATGCGTGACGATGGGGCATCTTATGCCGAATGCGCGGCTCAGGCCGTTGCAATCGCAAAGGGCGGCAAGTTGCCGAGCGAGGATGAGGTTGACGGTATCAACCTCGTGCCGGAAGAGTACCGGGGACTTGATCGCTTTGAAGCGCGAAAGAAGATCGTCGAAGCGATTAGCGCCGAAGGGCTCGCCGTAACCGTTAAGGATGAGGACGGCAACGAGGTTCCATTTGTCGAGAACAAGAAGATCATGCAGCCATTCGGTGACCGCTCGCATGTGGTCATCGAGCCGATGTTAACGGATCAATGGTTTGCTGACGCCAAAACGCTTGCGCAGCCCGCCATTGAATCGGTGCGTGAGGGGCGTACGAACTTTGTTCCAAAGAACTGGGAAAAAACCTATTTCGAATGGATGGAAAATATTGAACCCTGGTGTATTTCTCGCCAGTTGTGGTGGGGGCACCAGATTCCGGCATGGTATGGTCCTGATGGTCAGGTCTTCGTGGAAAAGGACGAAGAAACGGCCCTCCATGCTGCTATTCAGCACTATATCGCACATGAGGGTCCGTGGAAGGCGTGGGTTGAAGAGCGACTCGAAGACTTTAAACCCGGCGATATTCTCACCCGTGACGAGGATGTTCTCGATACCTGGTTCTCATCCGCGCTTTGGCCGTTCTCCACGCTTGGATGGCCGGATGAAACGCCAGAATTAGCCAGATACTATCAAACCGATGTTCTGATTACCGGTTTCGATATCATCTTCTTCTGGGTCGCCCGTATGATGATGATGGGGCTGCATTTCATGCAGGACGAAAATGGTAACCCTGTTGAGCCATTCCATACGGTTTATATTCACGCGCTGGTTCGCGACAAGAACGGCCAGAAGATGTCGAAGTCGAAGGGCAATGTCATTGATCCGCTGGAGCTGATTGATGAGTATGGTGCGGATGCGCTGCGCTTCACCTTGGCGATCATGGCGGCGCAGGGCAGGGACGTGAAGCTCGACCCGGCGCGCATTGCCGGTTACCGCAACTTTGGCACCAAGCTTTGGAATGCGACCCGTTTTGCCGAAATGAACGGTGTGAAGGCTGATCCGCATTTTGTGCCGGAAGCTGTCACGCAGACGATTAACCGGTGGATCCTGACGGAACTCTCCCGCACAGTAAGGGACGTCACGACGGGGATTGAAACCTACCGCTTTAATGATGCGGCTGGCGCTGCCTATAAATTTGTCTGGAACCAGTTCTGTGATTGGTATCTTGAACTTCTCAAGCCTGTGTTCAACGGCGATGACGAAGTTGCCAAGAAGGAGGCGCAGGCGACTGCTGCTTACGTTCTGGAAGAAACCTACAAGCTTCTGCACCCGTTCATGCCTTTCATGACGGAAGAGCTTTGGGACCGGACGGCAGGCGAGGGCGCGGCCCGCGAAACGCTTCTCTGCCACGCTGATTGGCCTTTGGCGAATTTCGAGGACAATGTTGCAGCCGATGAGATCAACTGGCTTATTGACCTTGTTTCGGGCATCCGTTCGGTCCGTTCGGAAATGAATGTTCCACCGTCGGCAACCGCGCCTCTGGTCGTTGTGGGCGCAAGCGCGCTGACGGCAGAGCGGCTTGCCCGCCACGATGCGGCAATCAAACGTTTGGCGCGTACCGAGGAAATCAGCACCGCTGCGGCCGCACCGAAAGGTGCTGCGCAGGTGGTGGTGGGGGAAGCGACCGCATGCCTGCCGCTTGGCAGCTTGATTGACCTTGATGCGGAAAAGGCGCGTATCGAGAAGGCGCTTGCCAAGCTGGAAGGCGATATGGCGAAAATCAACGGCAAACTTTCAAACGAAAAATTCGTGGCCAATGCAAAGCCCGAAATCGTTGAGGCCGAGCGTGCGCGCAAGGAAGAGCTTGAGCAGCAAAAGGCAAGTCTTGCGACTGCGCTTGCGCGTGTTGTTGAGGCTATTTAGCAGGCTTTCCCGAAAAATTTAGCTGACAAGATCGGTTGATCCGGCGTTCCCCATTGGAGCGCCGGATTTCTTTTGCTGCCAAATTGTGTTGAATCGGCAACACTTTGTTTTCTTTCTTCTGCTATGAACGGGGGGAGTGATCACAATGTCCATTTCCCGCCACAAACCGGGAGCACGGTCTCCTTCAAACGCGGCGGAAACATTCGTATCGCGCAGTTTTGTAAAGCAGGCCATGCAGCGGTCGCCGGACTGGCAGACCCCGTGGTGGAAGAAAAGTGAGAGAATATGTCTAGATATGCGTCTAGGTCTGGTGTGCTTGCGTCGGCCGGACTTGCTGCGATCTTAGCAGTTTCCTCGGCATCAATTAGTTTTGCGTTTGACCCGAATGCGGGTGTTAACAAGGATTCCGGTCCCGGTGTCCTCTTCAGATTCGGGTTCAACGCCTATAAGTCTGGCCAGAAGAGCGAAGCGGTTGAAGCCTATCGCTACGCGGCGCAGAAGGGGCACATGGCGTCACGATGGGCGCTCGCCAATATGTATGCCGCTGGCGATGGTGTGTCGAAGGACGACTACGAGGCGTTCAAGATTTTTGCAGAAATTTACCGCTCCGGGGTTGAGCCAGGTTCCGCCGAGGCGAGCTATTTCAGCAAGGCTTTGATATCGCTTGCCAATTATTATTATCGCGGAATTGAGCACAGCCCGGTCAAGGCTGATCCTTCCGTTGCCTGGCAGCTCTATTTCCAGGCCGCCTCAACGTTTGGCGACAGAGAAGCACAGTTCCGGTTGGCGCAGATGTTGCTTGAGCGGAACAAAAGTCAGGGCGATATCCAGCAAGCCAAGAAGTGGCTTAACATGGCGCGTAAGGGCGGTCATATGGGTGCGACTGCGCTTTTTGGCAACCTGATCTTCCAGGAAGGCCAGAAGATTCGCGGTTTGGCGTTCATGACCGGCGCGCTGGATAATTGCAGCCCGAGGGACAGAGCCTGGTTGCAGTCGATGCAGGAAAAGGCATTCTCTGTGGCAAGCGAGGACGAACGTCGTAGCGCCATTGCCTTGGCAGGGGATCCGGGCTTCGTATTTGCGCAATAAGCGCGCCCATATTGAAAATTAAAATAGCCGGCAACCGGGACATGGTCTGACGGCTTTTCCCATGCGCGCACGTGCTTTTCCACCGCAACTGATTGCAAATGGTTCGCAGCTTCTGGCGAAAGCATGAGGTGATCGATGCGGATACCGTTGTTTTTTTGCCACGCGCCTGCCTGATAGTCCCAAAACGTATAAACAGGTACTTCGTCGCTGGACGCGCGCAACGCGTCAGTAAAGCCGAGGTTCTCCAGCCTTCTGAAAGATTGCCGCGTTCTGGGCAAATAGAGAGCATCGCCTTCCCAGACTTTCGGATCATGGCAATCATGTGGCTCAGGAATGACGTTGTAATCTCCCGCTAGGATAAGTGGTTCCTCTAACGTAAGGCGGCTTTCCGCAAACGTTCGAAGGCGATCCATCCAATTGAGTTTATAGGGATATTTGACTGGGTCGTCCGGCGGATTGCCGTTGGGCAGGTAGAGTGAACAAACACGCACCACGCCGGTCGCAACCGTGTAAACACCTTCAATGAAACGGGCTTGTTCATCGCTGTCATCGCCGGGAAGGCCTCTGTTGACTTCATCCGGCTGAACCTTGGACAGCAATGCAACGCCGTTGAAACCCTTTTGGCCATGCGTTTCGACGTGATAACCAGCGGCCTCAATCGCCTCGCGCGGGAAGACCTCGTCCTGCGATTTGATTTCCTGAAGGCATACGATGTCCGGATCGGATTCTTTCAGCCACGCAAGGAGGTTTTCGATGCGAGCCCGAACGCCATTGATGTTCCAGGTAACGATTTTCATGGCGGCCTTTCAGTCAGTCAAATTGGGCGTCGGTTCTGTATCGTCGCTTTGCTGTCGAAAGGCAAGCTTGCGCCGTCAGCGGCCGGACATAACCACGGAAAAGCGCTCACAGCGGGGTAGCATGGCGTTGCTCAGACCGAGAAGCTTGTGCCGCAGCCGCAGTTGGCAACTGCATTCGGATTGTTGATTTGAAAGGACTGACCAAGCAGATTGTCCACGAAATCGATTTCTGCACCGCCCATGAAGTTGAGAGACATGGGATCAATCAGCACTTTGGCTGCGTCCCGTTCAATCACGAGATCGTCAGCTTCGGAATTGTCGACAAGATCGTATTTGTAGGAAAAACCGGAACAGCCGCCGCCTTCGACGGAGACGCGCAATGCGGTCTTTTCCGGTTCACTGGCCAAAATCGCCGCGATTCGCTTCGCAGCACTTTCCGTGATTGTTACTGTTTCTTCGCTCATTATTGCCTCCAGCCGGGGTCAAGATCCGGTGAGTCTTCGCTGCTCGTTCGAGAATTGAGCAGAGCAGGCGGTCTTTTCAAGGCTTTAGCGATCAATTTTCAAAATTATTTGATTGCGTCGCCCAAATTTGATCTTCCGAACGCATTTTGCTGCTAATAAAATCATAGACGTACAAGAAATAGCTTAATTCATGAATTTCGATAGACAAAAACTTGGGTTTGGTTACGGGGAACGCGCCATCTATGCGTCTGACCCGTGGAAAACGCGCGGGCGTCTTTATCCGGAAGGTGAAAGCCCCACCCGCTCTGACTTTCAGCGTGACCGTGACCGTATTGTGCATACAACGGCGTTTCGCCGGCTGAAGCACAAGACACAGGTTTTTATCGCCAGTGACGGCGATCATTACAGAACCCGGCTCACGCATACGATTGAGGTTGCGCAGATTGCAAGGGCGCTTGCGCGCGCCATGCGGCTTGATGAGGATTTGGCCGAGGGCGTGGCGCTGGTTCATGATTTCGGGCATACACCCTTCGGACATACCGGCGAGGACGCGCTGCACGAGGTGATGGAAGGCTGGGGCGGCTTTGACCACAATGCGCAGTCACTTCGTGTCGTGACTAAGCTGGAGCGTCGCTACGCGGAGTTCGATGGCATTAACCTGACCTGGGAGAGCCTTGAGGGGTTGGTGAAACACAACGGGCCGCTGATCGACAAAAAAGGGGCGGGTGGTCTTGGCCGGGTGCCGCAGCCGATCCTTGATTATTGCCAGATACATGACCTTGAAATTGACAGTCATGCGAGCCTGGAGGCCCAGGTTGCTGCGATCGCCGATGACATTGCCTACAACACACATGACATAGATGATGGTCTGCGATCTGGCTTCCTGACATTTGAAATGCTGGATGAGGTGCCTTTTTTGGCGGGGCTGCACCGCGAAGTGCTGGACCTTTATCCGGGGCTCGACAGTGCGAGGGTGACCCATGAAATGATGCGCCGTCAGATAACGCGCATGATTGAGGATGTGATCGGGGTAGCGCAAACGCGGCTGGAGCAGGTGCGTCCACAATCTGCAGATGATGTGCGTAATGCCGGTGTGACGATGATTGAATTTTCTGACGCTATGTCGAAGACTGACAAGGCGATTAAGGAGATGCTTTTTGCGCGTATTTATAGGCACCCGCAGATCATGCAAATCCGGGCGGGTGCGGCGCAGATGGTCAAGGATCTCTTTGCCGCCTTTATGGCTGAACCGACTTTAATGCGCAAACATCACTGGTTCGACCACATCGGCGAGCTGCCGGAAGATGCCCGAGCGCGTCAGGTGGCGGATTATATTGCCGGGATGACTGACACTTACGCCATTTCCACACACCAGCAGCTATTTGACCATACTCCTGAATTGCGATAGGCAGCGCCGCAATTAGGAGAACTGACCAGGCCTTTGCGCTCACGCGTATGTACCTGGCGCGGGATAGGAAAAGATGAACCTTTTTACCGACTTCGAAAAAAGAATTAAGAATGTTGTTCAGTCAATTGAAATAAAACCGGAAAATGGTTCTGAGGTTGATCTTTCACGGGTTGCTATAGAGCCGCCACGGGATCCGGCGCACGGCGATGTTGCCACCAATGTGGCCATGGTACTGGCAAAGCCGCTTGGCACGAATCCACGCGAGCTGGCCGCCAAATTTAGCGAAATTCTGAAAAACGACCCCGACATTCACGAGGTGTCTGTCGCCGGACCGGGCTTTATCAATATTCGGCTAGCCCAGTCCTATTGGCAGAAGCTTTTGTTCAAGATGTATGACGCGGGTGAGGATTTCGGGCGATCCCAATTGGGCGTCGGTCGTAAGATTAATGTCGAATATGTATCTGCCAATCCGACTGGGCCGATGCATGTGGGCCATTGCCGAGGGGCGGTGGTTGGTGACACGCTCGCCAATTTGCTGGCGTTTTCGGGCTATGATGTCGTGAAAGAATACTACATCAATGATGCCGGGTCTCAGATCGATGTATTGGCGCGATCCGTCTATCTGCGCTACCGCGAGGCGCTTGGCGAAGATATTGGCGAAATCCCGTCAGGGCTCTATCCGGGTGACTACCTCGTGCCAGTTGGAAAGGCGCTGGCCGAAGAGTATGGCACAAAACTGAGATCCATGGCGGAAGAAGAGCGTATGGCGCTGCTGAAGGAGCGCTCAATCGATGCAATGATGGCGATGATCCGTGAAGATCTTGCCGCGCTCAATGTGCGCCACGATGTCTTCTTTTCCGAGCGTACGCTGCATGAGGACGATGGCGCCCGTATTCTATCCGCAATCAACGACCTGACGTATAAGGGGCATGTTTATAAGGGCTCGCTACCGCCGCCGAAAGGCCAGGTGCCAGAGGACTGGGAAGATCGCGAGCAGACCCTTTTTCGTTCGACCGAGGTGGGCGACGATATGGATCGCCCATTGATGAAGTCTGATGGCAGCTTTACGTATTTCGCGGCGGATGTCGCTTACTTCAAGGACAAGTTTGACCGCGGTTTTTCTGAGATGATCTACGTGCTGGGCGCTGATCATGGGGGCTATGTAAAGCGGCTTGAGGCCGTGGCAAAGGCTGTTTCCGATAATCAATCCAAGCTGACGGTTCTATTGTGTCAATTGGTGAAGCTTTACCGCAATGGTGAGCCGGTTAAGATGTCGAAGCGTGCAGGCGACTTCGTGACGTTGCGCGATGTGGTTGATGAAGTCGGTCGCGACCCTGTTCGTTTCATGATGATCTATCGCAAGAACAGCGAGCCGCTGGACTTTGACTTCGCCAAGGTTACTGAGCAATCCAAGGACAATCCGGTCTTCTATGTGCAGTATGCGCATGCGCGATGCATGTCGATATTCCGGCAGGCGGGAGAAGTGTTCCCTGACCTGGATGTTGCCAATCTTGGCTTTACGGAAGAAGATGCGGCCCTGATCACTGATCCTGCGGAGATGCAGCTGATCGCGAGATTGGCGGAATATCCAAGGGTAGTAGAGGCGGCGGCCACAGCAATGGAGCCGCATCGTATTGCATATTACTTGTACGATCTGGCCAGCACCTTCCATGGGCATTGGAATAAAGGCAAAGAAAATACAGACTTACGGTTTGTTAACGATAAGAACCGAAAATTAAGCATCGCCAGACTCGGTTTGGTGAGGGCAGTGGCGTCAGTATTGCGCTCTGGTCTTGGAATAACGGGTACTGCGGCGCCTGAGGAAATGCACTGATTGTCACCATTTCCCCACATTGCGCTGGCATTGGCTAAGAGCGTATCTTAAGTGGTGAAGTATGGCTGAGAATAATTGGACCGGAAACGCAAATAAAGCGCCGGATATTGTTGACGACAATGATCCGTTTGCTGCTTTAACCCGGCTTGTGGAAATTGAGCTGGAAGCGGACCGTGATCTTGATGCGTCCGAGGACGTCGCTGAGTCTGAGCCAGAGATCGATCTTGAGGCCGAGCTGCTTCAGGAGTTCGAGCGCTACGATGCTGTGGGGCACGTCGATGGTGCGCCGCAAGGCGATATCAACGAGACAGAGCCGGCGGGTTCCGAGGAATTGGGGGCTTCGGGCGCATATGATGATCCGGGACAATCTTTTGATATAAGCGAAGCCGATGTTGAGGCGGCGGGTACTGAAAATCCTGCAGTCCCGGAGCTGTCTGAAGATTCTTTTGAAGCTGCCGCCGAGGCAATGTTTGCCGGGCCTGTTCCCGATCTTGATTGGGATATGGGTGAAAACGACGCGGTGTCAGCAGACGACGAGTTTGCCGCAGAAACTGTTGAGCCGGTATTCGCAGGCCCCGTGCCCGATTTTGATGACTTGCCGACGCCCGAACCAGAAGTGGAAGCGGCTTTTGCGGCGATCGAGCCGGATTTGGATTTTGAAGTCGATTTTTCGGCAGCTCCCTCCGGCAGTTCCATTCTTGACGACATCCCGCTGGAAAAGGAGGAGGCTTCTGCTGATGACTTGATGGCCGGCGAACTTGAAATGTCGCTTGGCATCCCCGAGAAGGAGCCACCTGCGGATAGTGAGCCTGTGTCGCCCTTTTCGGAGTGGAAAAACGAACGGCTGACGCTCAACAGCAGTGCTAACGACGACCGCTGGGTGCCAGAGCCTGTTTTGGGTAATCCGGGTGCAGAGCTGGTGTCATCTGAAGCTGCTTTTGCGGCGGAAGCGGATGAAGCCGTGGAGCCCGGTCCGGATGCCTCAGTTGAGGAATTGCCGGAAGATGTTCGGCAAGAACCGGCTGAGGTCGCGGACACAGAACAGTTTAATGATCCGCTTGAAGAACTTCAGGCTATCATGGGCAATTTGGCAGGCGCACCCGCGGAGCCTCCGCGGGTAGAAGACCCGTCTTCTGATCTCGATATAGATTTTGATACACTGGAAATGGATCTCGCATCTGTAGAGCTGGACGAGCTGGAACAGATTGAAGCAGGGCTTTCAAATTCGGGCGATGAAGAGGCAGATGCCGGCGAACCGGTCTTCGATCCCGACCAGATCAGTGATGTGGATCAAGGTGCTGATTTTATTGCCGACCTCGAGATACCGGCGATTCCGAGTGAAGAGCGGGAGACGCGCACCGTTTCCAGTCAAGACTATGCTTATGATTTTGAAGCCGAGATGTCTGACTTTTTTGCTGAAGGCGGCGCTATGAAACAAGCCGCTTCTGGGCTTGAAGCGGCGGACAATGAGGAAGAGCTCGTTAAGGCTGGTGAGGCGATCCAAGAGCAGGCGGCGGTTGATGAACCTGTATATGATGCTGGGCTCCTGAATAGTTTTGCCGAAGAGGTGGATGAGCAGACTGCCGATGAACCGGTAGGTCGAAACCGGCGCGGTGGCCGCTGGATGGCTGCGGCATCCGTTGCGGCCGCGCTCGTCGTCGTCGGCGGGGCCTATGCCTGGATCAGTTCTGACGGAGGCGGTGAGGCTGTTTTTTCTGGAAATGATGAACCGCCGATTGTTCTCGCTGATACTTCCGATTTCAAGGAAGAGCCTGCCTCGAAAGGTGTGACGGCTGTTCCCAATCAGGACAAGGCTGTCTATGAGAGGGTTGAGGGTAATACCGACAGTGGTGTCAAACAGGAAAGTCTGATTGCTTCTGCTGAAGATCCTGTTGACGTTGCTGAACAGACTGCGCAGGAAAATCTGTTGCCGCTGGAAACGGGTGATGCTCAGGCGGACGAAGAGGCGGCTATCACGGGTGAGGAAAGGCTATTGCCTCAGGCCGAGGAAGATCAGCCAGCGAATGAAGATGCCGCTGTTCCCGCTGTGGCTCCACGCAAGGTCAAGACCATGATCGTCATGCCGGATGGAACGCTGGTTGCGCGCGAGACACCAGCGCCTGAGACGACGACGCAGGAGGTTGCGGCGCTGCCGGATAATTCTCAGGCGGCTGTGCCTACTGCAGAAAGCGCTTCGGCAGATACCCCGGAAATCAGACCCTCGGTTGAGGCCGAGACGTCGACGCCTGAAGTTGTACCTGAAGCAAATGCTGTTGAGGACGTGGCGAATGCAACGGTGGAAACTGAAACGCCACCAGATCCTGTCGTTATTTCAACACCTGCGAATACGCCAGTGCCGACGGCACGTCCCGTGGAACAGCCTGTTAATGTCGTTTCGACGGTTACCGACAGAGGTACTGTCAATAACAATGCGACTGTAACACCAGCCAGCGATACCCAGAGCGAATCTCAGCCGTCGGTTCAGCAGGCAAGCCTGCCTGCCGGAACCTATGTAATCCAGATCGCCTCGCTGACTTCACAGGAAAGCGCGGAACGGACTTACAAAGGCCTGGCCTCCCGATTTGCATCGGTTATTGGGGGACGCGGCGTGGATATCCGTCGCGCCGATATTGAAGGCAAAGGGACCTATTATCGCGTGCGCATCCCCGCGGGCACAAAGGAAGAAGCGGTGGCGCTTTGCCAGCGCTACAAAGCTGCAGGCGGCAGTTGCCTCGTTTCCCGATAAAACCCAGTGGAAAGCAATAAAGAGCGTCAAGTTGGCGCTCTTTTGTTGTGAATCGAGGGCTGGGCCGATTCGCCTTTGGTGTGGGGCAGGCTATGATTTCGGTCATGACCGAATCAAGCGCCATTATTTTCGGATGTGAGGGGTTATCGTTGACGGCCCGGGAGGTTGCCTTTTTCAGGGAAACCCGTCCCTGGGGCTTTATCCTTTTTGGGCGCAATATTGATAGTCTGGATCAGGTCCGTGGTTTGGTGGACCAAATGCGCAGTGTGGTTGGCTATGCGGCGCCTGTTCTGATCGATCAGGAAGGCGGACGAGTTCAGCGCATTAAGCCGCCTCTGACGCGCAAATACCCCTCCGGTGCTGACCTTGGCGCGATATATCGCATGAACCGCGAAAATGGGCTTCGTGCTGCCTGGCTCATGTCTCGACTTCACGGTTTTGATCTTTTTCGGCTTGGCATTAATGTGGATTGCCTGCCGGTACTGGATGTGCCGGTTCCCGGCTCTCATGACGTGATTGGCAGCCGGGCTTATGGTGATAATCCGACAATCGTCGCTGAAATGGGGCAGGCGGCGGCAGAGGGCTTGAAAGCGGGAGGCGTGTTGCCGGTTATCAAACATATGCCGGGCCATGGGCGAGGGTTTGCCGATTCCCACCACAATTTGCCAATTGTCGAGGCGTCGCTTGAGGACTTGAAGTCGCACGACTTCGAGCCTTTCCGGCGCATGAACAACGAATTGATGGCTATGAGCGCCCACGTCGTCTACACCGCTGTCGATCCAGATCAGCCCGCTACGACGTCGCAGAAGGCGATCAGAGACATATTGCGAGGTTATATCGGGTTTGATGGGCTTTTAATGTCGGATGATGTGTCCATGAACGCGCTGGCGGGTTCTATTGGCGAGCGTACTGTCAATATTATATCAGGCGGGTGCGACATTGTTCTCCATTGTAATGGTTTGATGGACGAGATGGAGGCTGTCGCAGCCAATGCACCGGTGCTTTCGGGCAAATCGCTGGAGCGCGCAAGCCGGGTTATGGCAGGCTTCCCCGCGCCCGATAATGCGGATGAGGATGCTCTGGCTTTGGAATTTGAAGCTCTGATGGGTGCGCGCGAGGTGATGGTATGACCTCACCGGGCGAGCAGGAAAAAGGTAGGGCGAGCGAGTCGCGAACGGCCATTCCTATGGACCAGCTCTGGCAAGACAATGCGGAAACGCGGGCAGTCAGTGATCCCGCATTGTTGATTGACGTTGCCGGTTTTGAAGGCCCGCTCGATCTTCTGCTGCATCTTGCACGGACTCAGAAGGTTGATCTTGCCAGGATTTCGATTCTGGCGCTGGCCGAGCAATATCTTGCTTTTGTTGACCAGGCACGGAAGGTACGTATTGAGCTTGCGGCTGACTATCTGGTTATGGCGGCGTGGCTTGCCTATCTGAAATCCCGCCTTTTGATCCCGCAGCAGGCGAAGGACGACGAGCCCTCGGGCGAGGAAATGGCTGCCATATTGGCGTTTCGGCTGAAACGTCTTGAGGCCATGCGTGACGTTGCAGGCAAGTTGGTCAATCGCGACCGGTTGGGTCGGGATTTTTTTGCGCGCGGCGGACCTGAGCATATTCCCGTTGAGAGAAAGTCCGCATATGAGGCGAGTTTATACGACCTGCTGAC
>JBNLGT010000004.1:62274-72233 GCA_050306195.1 Ensifer sp. | reverse complement strand
GGTGTTGTGGCCAAGGAATTTAAGGCGAATGCCGATAATGAAACGGTCTCTGTGGATGCAGTGCCTTCAGACACGATGATGCTTGATGTTGGACCGCAGTCTGTGGCTCTGGTCAATGACTGGATCAGCAAGGCGTCGACGTTGGTCTGGAATGGCCCTCTTGGCGCTTTCGAGATTGAGCCTTTCGATGCTGCTACGGTTTCGGCGGCAAAACATGCGGCGGCGCAAACGGAAGCTGGCAAACTGGTTTCTGTTGCTGGGGGTGGCGATACGGTTGCTGCGCTGAACCATGCCGGTGTTGCGGACAGCTTCACTTATGTTTCCACTGCAGGCGGCGCTTTCCTGGAGTGGATGGAAGGTAAACCTTTGCCGGGTGTTGACGTTTTGAAAAGCGGCAAATAAGCCGCGTTCCTACGCTTGTAAGAATAAGAAAAGCGGGCATCTCGGGACGCCCGCTTTTTCGTTTCGCAAATATGATGCGCTCTGACTGTTCTTAAGCGCCTGCGACGGAGCGACCTGCGGATCCAAGATCTCTGGTCGCTTCCTCGATGCGGCTCACCATGCCAAGTTCCCCGGCACGCAGCCATTTGCGCGGGTCGTAGAACTTCTTGTACGGCGTGCCGTCGTTTGGATCCACTTGATGTTTAAATGCGATTGGCTTCTCATCGATCTTGGCGGCAACGGCTTCGGCAAAGGCAAACTGGATGTCGGTATCGAGGTTCATCTTGAACACGCCGTAGGAAACGGCCTCGGCAATCTGTTCCTTTGATGAGCCCGACCCACCGTGGAAAACCAGGCTGAGCGGCTTATCACCGCCACCGCGCTCGCTGGAAACCAGCGCCTGTGAGTGTTTGAGAATTTCCGGGCGCAATTTCACATTGCCCGGCGCATAAACGCCGTGGACGTTGCCAAAGGAGGCCGCCACTGTGAAATGGCCGATCTTGCTGAGAACATCATAGGCGTAAAGCACATCTTCCGGCTGGGTGTAGAGCTTGGGATTGCTGGCGTCGCCTTCTTCAAGCTCAGAACCGATACCGTCTTCTTCGCCGCCGGTGACGCCAAGCTCGATTTCGAGGCTCATGTCGAGAGGCGCCATACGCTCAAGATATTTGGCGCAGGTCTCGACATTGTCCTTGATGTCTTCTTCTGACAAATCGATCATGTGGGATGAGAAAAGCGCGCGGCCCGTTTTTTTGAAATGCTCCTCACCATGGTCAAGCAGACCGTCAACCCAAGGCAGAAGTTTGCGATTGCAGTGGTCGGTATGCAGGACAACGCAAATACCATATTCTTCTGCAAGAAGATTGACGTGCTGGGCGATGGAAACAGCGCCCAATACGCGGGCGCGCATGGCGTCGGGAGCGCCCGCGCCAGCGTAAAACTGGGCGCCGCCGTTGGACATCTGAATGATGATATCTGATTTGGCCTTGGCGGCTGCTTCCATAACCGCATTGACGCTGTCGGTGCCGGTGACGTTCACCGCGGGCAGCGCGTAGCCGCCTTGCTTGCAGGCTTCCAGAAGTTTGGAATAGTCTTCGCCAACAACGACCCCGGGTCGCAATTTAATTCCGCTCACGCTCATCTCCCTCACACATGTTGTGATTTAACGGCTATTCTATTAGCGCTCCCTGAATATGGCATTCGCATATCGTCGTCCAGATGAATGACGTGCATTTTGACCCTTGTTATCGAATTTAAACGATTAAATTTAAAGGGTTTTTTCTGATTTTTCCGGAGGAGGGCTAAGGCGGTGAGCGTTTCGGTATTTTAGATGTCGCACAGCGTGTTCACGCCAGGGGCGATGCAGTCGAACTCAAGGTCGGATTAAAACAATCAGCATGGTCAGGGCGAATGCCGCCACACCGATCTTCCAGAAATCGCGCCGTTTCTTTAGGCCGGGTAGGCCGAAAGGGCGTATCAGGTGGGAGGCGATCGCCAGCAACATCAAGAGCACGATGATTTTTGCCACCATCAAAATAATCCTTGCCGCGTCCCGACGCGATTTTGCCGCATTGCGTGGCGATGAGGCAACCTGATGGTGTCACAACGCAAGACCGGGTGTGATATTACATCAGGACCTAGGATGTTTCGTACCCGCTTTGCAAGCCGAAAGACTGATCGGGCTTGCACGATACGGTCGACTTGCATCATCATGTTTGTAGAAAATCGAATCCCGCATTGGAATTGGAATGCCACGTAATCTCATTTCGATATTTGCGCTGCTTGCCGGCACAATGTTTCTCTATTTTGGCAATGGTTTGCAGGGCCTGCTCCTGCCGGTTCGTGGCGCGGCCGAACATTATTCCAACTCTGTGCTTGGCTTTCTCGGTACCTTTTGGGCGGTCGGGTTTGTGCTTGGTTGTTTTTTTGCGCCGCGGGTTGTCCGGCGCACTGGCCATGTTCGGGCGTTTGCCAGCTTCATTGCGCTGAACGCAATTATTGTTCTCCTTATCGGTCTCTATCCAAACCCCATCTGGTGGGTGGCGTTGCGAACGGTCACAGGCTTTGCGACGGCTGGCACCTCCATGATTGTTGAGAGCTGGCTCAATGAACGCGCGGACAATGAGACCAGGGGCACCGTTTTCTCCACTTATATAGCGGTCACCCTGGTTGGGATCATGGGCGGGCAGATGATGCTGTCTGTCGGTGACATTCTTACTCCGACCTTTTTCATGGTTTGCGGCATTCTCTACTGCGTTGCGCTGTTGCCGACAACGCTTTCAACGGCCGCATCGCCGCAACCACTTCAAAGCGTCAAACTGGATTTGCGCGCCCTTTATCGCAATTCACCTATAGCGTCCGTCGGCGTCTTTTTGACCGGTGTCGCCAATGGTGCGTTTGGAACGCTGGGACCGGTTTTCGGTAGCCAGGTTGGTCTTGGCGCCGCCCATATCGCGACCATGATGAGCCTTGCTATTTTTTCAGGTGCTATTTTCCAGATACCTTTTGGCAAGCTTTCAGACAAAGTCGATCGAAGGCTTGTTCTGGCCGGTCTGTCGGCGCTGGCGGCCTTTGCCGGATGGGTGCTTGTCGTCCTGCATCCTGCAGGCGTCTGGGTTTTGTTTGCAGTCGTCTTTGTTTATGGAGCTACGGCAAACTCGCTTTATCCTATTGCTGCTGCGCATGCGAATGACATCGCCGCACCGGAGGATTTCGTCAAAGTGTCCGGTGGATTGCTGCTGCTTTACGGTGTCGGCACGGTTTGCGGGCCGACGATTGGCGGTGGGGTCATGTCTTACTTTGGTCCCTATGCGCTTTTCTCAATCACCGCATTTGCTCATGTCGCCATCACTATTTACGCGGTCTTCCGCAGTCGCGTGGGCGCAGATATTACGGCGGAAGACAAAGACGACTATATGGTTATCGGTTCGGGTAACCTGACAACAACCGAGAGCTTCCAGATGAGCCCACGCGCCAACCCGGAGCCAGAGGTTTTCGAGTTCGAGATCGTGGCGGATGAAGGAGGCGGTGAATGACATTCTTTGAGGAAGAGCAACCCAAGAAGCCAACTGCGCACGAGATCGGCTGCGACCTTTCCATGCTCTCAGTAGACGAGCTTCAGGCGCGTATCGCACTTATGCGGGATGAAATCTCCAGGCTTGAAATCGAAATCAGCGCAAAGTCGGATAGCCGCAACGCAGCGGAAAGCCTGTTCAAGAAGTAACAATCCGAGAACTGGGCGGCGCATTGATCGGTGTTGTGCAGACGGAGAATGGCGCAGAAGGCGAACGAGGAACGAGGAGAACCGCTGAGAGCGTTAGAAACGGCAAGTTTTCATGTCTGTGCCGGTCTGTTAACGTTTGGGAAACCTTTATAATTTATTATAAAAACATCCAGACTTTTCTGGTTTCAGTTGGTTTGTCTTTTGGGCAACTTCTGATTTTCTCCCTGTTTTACCTTGAGAGCCGCCACTGCGGCTCTTTTTTTGTTATTCGCACGCTGTCTTGTCACGGCTGTGGGTATTAACCCTTTCTTAATAATTGACTTGCGTAGCGGCGCTATAGGGATAATCTAACGGCTATCCAATGAGTGGCGGATGGCTGCCGTCATTGAAGTCCAAGATCAAGTTGTGCGTAACGAGGGCGATAAAAAGATGAGCGAGCAGCGAGCAAACACCGTCAGTTTTGTGGGGCACATGGCTTCGTCGACCGGATTTCAGTCTCTTTATACAGACGGGATGGCTTTGGTCGAAGAAACAGCGGCTTATCTCGATGGTCCGGGTCGTTCGGCATCAAAGCTTTTGCCGCGTAACATTTCGGTGCTTTATGCGTCTGAATCCATGCGCTTGACCACGCGTCTCATGCAGGTGGCCTCATGGCTGCTGCTCCAGCGCGCGGTTAATAATGGTGAGATGACGCGCGAGCAGGTTCTCAGCGAGAAGAAAAAAGTTCGGCTCGAAGCTTATAATATTGATCGCGAAGCACCTGGCTGGGAAGATCTGCCGCTTTCTTTCCGCGATCTCATCGAACGCTCGATGCGCCTGCAAGCGCGCGTGGCGCTGTTGGATCGGGAAATTTACCGCCCGGTCGAACAACGTCCAGTATCCCACGACAACCAGAATAGCGTTCAGGCCCAGCTTTCACTTTTGCACACGGCCTTTGGTCATCATTGAATATTTGATCAATCAGGCAGTATTTGAAAACCGGCGAGACCTTGGGTCTTGCCGGTTTTTTGATTTCAGGTGTGTTTGGTAGATCGCAAATAAAAACCGCGCAATCCTGATGGGGATTGCGCGGTTTTTAAAATACAGGGCCAGCTGAATAGCCTGACGTAGGGCTTAGATGCCGAGGCCGCCGAAGCGCTTGTTGAACTTGGAGACGCGGCCGCCGCGGTCCAGAAGCTGCTGGTTGCCGCCCGTCCAAGCCGGATGAGACTTGGGATCGATTTCCAGGTTCATGGTGTCGCCTTCAGAACCCCAAGTGGAGCGGGTTTCGTATTCGGTACCATCGGTCATGACCACTTTGATCATGTGATAGTCGGGATGAATGTCAGCCTTCATTTTATCACTTCCTGCTTGTTTCTGGGGCCAATTGCCGCTGGGCATTGCGGATGCGGGCCCAAACTCGTAAATGAAGCCGCAACCCGATTAAGGGTACGGCCTTCAAATTCAGTTGGCGTGCCTATACATGAAGGCGCGTGAGTTCACAAGTCCTGTAAGGACAAATGCTTTAATTGCCAGAAGAGTACATGGCAGGAAGGATATTCGCTTGAGCAATATTGACGGAAAACCAGCCGGGCGAAGCCGTTCCATCAGACCACTAGCCAATCTTTTGCCATACCTGAAGCGCTACAAGGTGATGGTTGCAAGCGCGCTTTTCTTTCTTGCTCTTGCCGCCGGCACGGCACTGATTCTGCCGCTCGCCGTGCGCAGAATGATTGATCATGGCTTCAACGTCGATGATGCGAATTTCATCAATAACTATTTCATGATGCTGGTGGTGATTGCCTCTGTTTTGGCCTTCGCCAGCGCCATGCGCTACTATTTCGTGATCAGCATTGGGGAGCGGATAGTTTCCGATCTCAGGCGCGATGTTTACACGCATGTCATGACGCTTTCTCCCTCGTTTTTTGATGTCAATCAATCAGGGGAAATCGTTTCTCGTTTGACGGCAGATACGACGCAGGTGAAATCAGTTGTGGGAGCGACGGCGTCGCTGGCGCTGAGAAATACAATTCTCTGTCTTGGGGCCATCGGCATGATGGTCATTACAAGCCCTAAGCTTTCTGGTCTCGTGTTGATCGCCATACCTTTTATCGTTTTCCCTTTGGTGGCTTTTGGTCGAAAAGTACGGCAGCGTTCCCGTGTTGCGCAGGACACGCTTGCAGATGCAGCCTCTTATGCCAATGAGTCGATTGGGGCGGTGCGCACGGTTCAGGCCTTTAATGGCGCTGATTTGGCAAGCGGGCGCTACGGCGACGCTATCGAAAGCGCTTTTCAGGCTGCGCGGTCCGCCATTAAGGCGCGCTCCTTGCTGACTGGTATCGCAATCACCATGGTTTTTGGCAGTGTCGCTGGCATTCTCTGGGTGGGGGCCCACTCGGTACTTGATGGCACCATGTCTGCGGGCACGCTCAGCCAGTTTTTGATTTATTCGGTCGTTGCGGCTGGCAGCCTCGGCGCTCTTTCCGAAGTTTGGGGGGAGATTTCACAGGCCTCAGGGGCGGCGGAGCGCCTTGGTGAATTGTTGCGGGAAGTTCCCGATATCAAGGCACCCGAAAACCCTCTGGCTTTGCCGGTTCCACCACGCGGGGAAATAGGTTTTAACGATGTTCACTTCGCCTATCCCGTGAGCCCGGAACGCTCGGCGCTGAATGGTTTGAGTTTTACTGTGAAGTCCGGTGAAACCGTGGCCATCGTTGGCCCTTCGGGAGCGGGAAAGAGCACCATATTTTCCCTTATCATGCGCTTTTATGATGCGCGTTCCGGCCAAATATTTCTGGACGGGGTGGACATTGCGGATGCTGAACCGACAGCGTTGCGTGACCGGCTGGCCATCGTTCCGCAGGATGTAACGATTTTTGCCGCGTCCATTCACGACAACATTGCCTACGGGAAGCCCGGGGCGAACCGGGATGAGGTTATTGCCGCAGCCAAGGCCGCACAGGCGCATGAGTTTATTGAAAAGCTGGAGAAAGGCTATGAGACTGTAGCCGGTGAGCGCGGCATTACGCTTTCCGGTGGGCAGCGCCAGCGTATTGCCATTGCGCGCGCTATTTTGAAGGATGCGCCGGTTCTGTTGCTTGATGAAGCGACATCGGCATTGGACGCAGCCAGTGAAAAACTGGTGCAGCAGGCCCTCGATGGCTTGATGGAAGGCCGGACGACGCTCGTGATTGCGCATCGACTGGCAACCGTTTTGAAGGCAGACCGAATTCTGGTGATGGAGGACGGGCACATCACCGAAGAAGGTACGCATGAAAGTCTGGTTGCCAAGGGCGGGGTTTATGCGCGTTTGGCGTCATTGCAATTCAATTACGCGGAGCCGATATTTCAGGCGGCAAAATAGTTGTAACAGATAACAAAATTGACATTTCGAACGTTTTTCGAGAGAAAGCCGCTGGAAATGTTGGGAGGAAATACCATGACTGTTATTATTGCCGGGGCGGGGATCACGGGCTTAACACTTGCCATTTCATGCCATCAGGCAGGCATCCCTTTCAAGATTTTCGAACAGGTGAGCGAAATCAAACCACTTGGCGTTGGCATCAATGTCCAACCACATGCTATTCGCGAGCTCTTTGAAATGGGGCTTGAGGACGAGCTTGAAGCAACCGGCGTGCGCACGCGCGAGGTGGCGTATTTCTCCAAGAAGGGCAAGCTGATCTGGTCTGAACCGCGTGGGCAATATGCAGGCTATAAGTGGCCGCAATATTCCGTGCACCGCGGCAAATTTCAGATGATGTTGCTCAAGGCGCCGAAGGATTTGGCTGGCGATGATATCGTCATGACCAATCGCCGTGCGGTTGATGTGGCAGAGATTGATGGTGGCGTGCGGGTGACCCTTCGGGACAAAGCTGGGGCCGAGAGCACTGTCGAAGGTGCGGTGCTTGTTGCCTGCGATGGTATTCATTCGGACATCCGCTCAAAATTTTATCCCGATGAGGGCGCACCGCAATGGGGAGGATCCATCCTTTGGCGCGGTACGGCGATGGGCAAACCGTTTGTCACCGAGGCTACGATGGGGATGGCCGGTCATGAATGGCAGAAATTCGTAACCTACCCGATTTCCAAGACAGACCCGGAAACGGGTGAGGCGGAAATCAACTGGATTGCCGAGCTGAAATTCTCTCCGGACAAGAAAGGGAACCGTGAGGACTATAACCGTCACGGCAATTACGACGACTTCTTCCCTGCATTTGCCGAGTGGAAATTCGACTGGCTGGATATTCCTAAGCTCATGCAGGATGGCGGTTATTGCTATGAATTCCCTATGGTTGACCGCGATCCGGTAGAACAATGGACGTTCGGACACACTACGCTGGCTGGTGATGCTGCGCACGCGATGTATCCCATTGGTTCAAACGGCGCTTCGCAGGGCATATTGGATGCGCGTGTCCTGGTGCGTGAATTCCTCAAGCACGGTGTCGGCGAAACGGCGCTGCAAGCTTATGAGGCCGAGCGTCGCCCGGCTACGACACGGCTGGTCATGGCCAATCGCGGGAACGGTCCGGATCATGTGATGAATATTGTCGAGGAACGTTGCGGCGGTGCGTTTGAAAATATCGGCGATGTCTTGAGCAATGAGGAACTGGCTGATACGGCCGCCGCGTACAAGAAGATTGCGGGCATGGATGTCTCGGGCCTGAACGACCGTGCGAGCATTGTGCAATTACCGAACAAGGATGTTGCCTGAAAATGCCGCACTTCCTGATCATCTCGCGCGACAAGCCGGATATGGTTGCGGTGCGGAAGGCTGAGCGTGAGGCGCATCTGGCGCATGTCAAAACCGGAGGGAACGGCTTGCTACGTGTGCTCGTCGGCTCGCCGCTGGGGCGTGAGACGATGAACGGGACATGGATGGTCGTGGAGGCCGAGGATGAGGCGAAAATCCAAGCCTTTAACGAAGCCGACCCTTACGAGATAGCCGGACTGTTTGCTTCGCGCGAAATCCTGCCCATCCACGATGTGTTTGATCCGGCGCGTGTTGTTGCAGAAGATCAGGTTTGACTGAATTATTCAGCTGACCCTGGCGTTTTCATGATACTACTTTCCGGCGTTCTGTCCCGCTATGCGGCCTGAAAAAAGGCAACCGCCCAAGAACGTGCCTTCCAGCGCATTATAGCCGTGATAGCCGCCGCCGCCGAAGCCGGCCACCTCGCCAGCGGCGTAAAGTCCTGGGACCGGCTCGCCACTCATTTCCAGAACCCGTCCCTGCAAGTCGGTTTGCAGTCCGCCAAGGGTCTTGCGGGTCAGGATATTGAGTTTGACGGCGATGAGCGGTCCTGATGCGGGGTCGAGCAGGCGGTGCGGCTTGGCTGTACGCATGAGCTTGTCGCCAAGATAATTACGGGCAACGCGGATAGCCGCAATCTGTGCGTCTTTGGTAAATTTGTTGGCGAGCTCGCGGTCGCGCGCTTCAACAATCTGCCGCACCTTTTTGACGTCGAGACGGTGTTCTCCGCTCAAATCGTTCATACCCATTACGAGATCGTCCAGATTGTCGCGAACTACAAAATCGGCGCCCTTGTCCATGAACGCTTGAACATTGGGTGGCGGATTCTTGCCAACACGCTTCAAGAGTTGGCGGATGGATTTGCCGGTCAGGTCCGGGTTTTGTTCAGAGCCGGAGAGGGCGAATTCCTTCTTGATGATCGCTTTGGTAAGGATGAACCAGCTATAATCGTGGCCGGTCTTCTTGATGGCTTTGAGGGTGCCAAGCGTATCAAAGCCGGGCATGGCCGGTGCTTCAAAACGGTTGCCGTCGGCGTCGAGCCACAGAGAGGAAGGGCCGGGCAAAATGCGTATGCCGTGGTTGGGCCAGATCGGATCGAAATTCCTGAGGCCTTCGGTATAATGCCACATGCGATCAGCGTTGATGACCGAGGCGCGGGCGGTTTGTGCAATTTCCACCATGCGGCCATCAACATGCGGTGGTACGCCTGCGACCATGAAGGCGGGTGGCGGTCCAAGGCGGTCCTGAGGCCAGTTCTTGCGCACGAGGTCCAGATTGCCGCCGATGCCGCCGGAGGAAATAATGGTTGCTCCGGCTGCGATTTCAAATGAACCGGCTATTTCGCGGGAGCTTTTGCCGCCCCGATGGATTGGGTCGTCGGCCAGAACCGAGCCGCGTGCGCCTGTTACCGCTCCATTGGTCGTGATCAGCGCATCGACCTGGTGACGAAATTTGAATGTCAGGAGGCCTTTTGCTTCGGCCTCCCGGCAAAGGCGGATAAAAGGCTCCAAGGTGCCCGGTCCCGTGCCCCAGGTAATGTGAAAGCGTGGTACGGAGTTGCCATGA
>JBNLGT010000004.1:0-62264 GCA_050306195.1 Ensifer sp. | reverse complement strand
AGCCCAGCCGACGACGGGGAACCAGCGCATGCCGAGGGAATGCAGCCACGCGCGTTTTTCGCCGGCTGCAAAGTTGAGGTATGCCTCTGCCCATTGACGCGGCCAATGGTCTTCGGGTCGATCAAATTGAGCAGAACCCATCCAGTCCTGCCGGGCAAGATCAAAACTGTCCTTGATGCCCATGCGGCGTTGTTCAGGGCTGTCGACGAAAAAAAGGCCTCCGAGAGACCAGAACGCCTGACCTCCCAAATTTTGTTCGCCTTCCTGATCAACAATCATGACCTTCAGGCCGCGCTGAACGGCTTGGGAAGCGGCAACCAGACCTGCAAGTCCCCCACCGATGACCAATATGTCACAATCCATGCTGCCCCCTCAACGCCTCCCTTCGGGAGGTCCGTTTTTGCGATATCTTGGTCTGCATAGGGTAACACCCGCTGCGACCGTTTCCAGTCCTTGGTGTAAAATATTCAGTCAGATGGCGGGGGATTGAGAGGTTTCCCGTTGCTACGGGAATTTTTTGCATTTCGTCAGGCGGTGGTTCACTTGCTAACAGAACCTTAACCATAATGATATCTTAATGAAAATGATTGCATTGCGGGCAGGCCGCGCCTTCGTTTAACCAAAATTGCCAGCAATTAGGCAGGTTGCGGGCAGGCTGGGACAATTGGCAAGCGGTGAAGCTGCAACAGCAAACTTGCGAAATTTTACCGCCCGGTACCCTACCCGGACCGGGCGTTTGGATTCGAAGGACAATTAAATGGAACAAGTGGGTTTGGCGGCAGTGGGCGAAGTGAGCCTTTGGTCTCTCTTCATTCAAGCAGGTTTTGTGGTCAAGTTGGTGATGATTGGCCTGCTGGCGGCCTCTATCTGGACCTGGGCCATTGTGGTGAACAAGGCGATGGTTTTTGCCAAGGCTCGCCGTCAGTTCGACCAATTTGAAGAGGTTTTCTGGTCCGGCCAGTCGTTGGAAGAACTTTACCGCACTCTATCGGAGCGCAAACCCGGCGGCATGGGCGCTATTTTTGTTGCGGCAATGAAGGAATGGAAGAAATCCTTCGAGCGAGGCGCGCGATCACCGATAGGGCTCCAGATGCGCATTGACCGCGCGATGGACGTGACACTGTCCCGCGAGGCCGAAAACTTTGATGCACGACTGCCTTCTCTGGCCACCATTGGTTCTGCCGCACCGTTTGTCGGTCTGTTCGGCACCGTGGTGGGCATCATGACGTCGTTCCAATCGATTGCCGGTTCCAAATCGACAAATCTTGCGGTTGTTGCACCGGGCATCGCCGAGGCATTGTTGGCAACGGCTATGGGGCTGGTGGCGGCCATTCCGGCTGTTATTGCTTACAACAAGTTTACCGGCGACGCTGGCAAGCTGAATGCCCGAATGGAAACATTCGCAGACGAATTCTCCGCCATTCTTTCGCGCCAGATTGATGAGAAGCTACAGCCGCGTCAGGCCGCGCAGTAAAAAATTCTTCAGGAGAACGCGCCATGGCAATGGCAATGGGTGGAAAAAAAACATCGGGCGGCAGGCGGTTGCGCAGGGGCAGCCTTGCGCCACTCAGCGAAATCAACGTTACGCCCATGGTGGACGTGATGCTGGTGCTTTTGATCATTTTCATGGTGGCCGCGCCGCTCATGACCGTTGGCGTGCCAATTGATTTGCCGGAAACGGAAGCCAAGCAATTGAACGTGGAAACTCAACCGATCACGATTTCAGTTAATCAGGCGGGTGATGTTTATTTGCAGGAGACGGCGGTTGCGCTGGATGAGGTCGTGCCGAAACTGCAAGCCATTGCGACGACAGGTTATGACGAGCGCATTTTCCTCAGGGGTGATGCGAATGCCGATTACGGAACCGTCATGAAGGTCATGGCGCGCATTTCTACTGCGGGATACAAGAATATTGGTCTGGTGACCCTGCAGGAACAGGGCAAGTGAACGGACGTCAATGAAGGGTAGTCTTCTCACATCGGCTGCTATTCACATAGTGGTATTGGGGCTGGCGCTTTTTTCGTTCGGCGCGCCGCCTGCATTTGAGGTGCAGGATATAGAATCGTTGCCGGTTGACATTGTTCCAATCGAGGAAATGACCCAGATTTTGGAAGGTGAGAAAAAGGCGACAGCCAAGGAAACGCCTGCACCAAAGCCGACGAAGCGACCCAATCCGGTGAAGGATGCACAAAATACTGGTGACAACAACGTTGATCTGAAGAAGGTGCCGACACCGAAGGACAGTCCGAAAGAGGTGGAAGTTGCCGCCGCGCCGGAAAAGGTCGAGACGCCATCGCCCCAAAAAGATAACCAGCCAAACGACATCAAGGACATTATCAAAGAGGCGGTGGAAAAGACACCCGCCACTGAGGTGGCTGCTAAACCCGAGCCGAAGCGCGATGTAAAACCCGACCCTGTGCCAGGAGCGAAGGCGGAGCAGACGGCTAAAGCGGAGGATATTCCTCTGCCTGATGCCGTGCCACTTCCCACGCAGCGCCCTGACCAGCCGAAGCCGGAACCCAAGCAGGAAAAAACCGAGACGGCGGCTGCCCAGGCGGCGACGGCAAAGACGCCGGAACGCAAGAAAGAGCAGAAAAAGCAGGAAACGGCGAAATCAGCTCCAACGAAGGACACAGATGTTCTGGCTGACGAAGTGGCCGCGCTTTTGAACAAACAGGATCCGTCAGGTGGTGGCGCAAAACGCTCCACCAAGGAAGAATCCCTGGGTGGGGAAAAGAAGTCCAGCGCCGCCAAATTGAGTCAAAGTGAGCTTGATGCGCTGCGTGGCGCCATTGAGAAGAATTGGTCTGTTGTTTCCGGTATGGCGGATGCGGCAGATATCCGAATTCAGGTGAAAATGAAGCTCGACAAGAGTGGCGAGATCGTTGGCGAACCCCAAGTGACGGCGACAGGTGGAACCGAGTCATCGCGCGATGTGCTGGCTTCCAGCGCCCGTCGTGCAGTTTTACGCTCCGCGCCGTTCACCAATCTACCGAAGGACAAATATGATGCCTGGTCTGAAGTGGTTGTGAATTTCGACCCCAGCCAGCTTATGCTGTAAGCGTTTGGCGGACCGGCAGATATAGTAGGAAAGCGAGTGAGTATGATGAGACGCAACCTTCTGAAGACCCTGACACTTTTTGCCATCTTGGCTTTTGGGTGGGGCGCTCCTGCCTATGCGCTTGTCGAAATCAATATCAACAAGGGCAATGTGGAACCGCTTCCAATTGCGGTCACGGATCTTCTTTCCAGTGATGGAATGGGCGCTAATATCTCGCAGGTCATTAGTGCGGACTTGAAGCGATCAGGTTTGTTTGCACCAGTGAATAAGGGTGCGTTTATTGAAAAGATTGCCAATCCTGACAAAGCACCGCGGTTTGAAGACTGGCGTGTGATCAACGCCCAGGCGTTGGTAACTGGCCGTGTTGTGAAGGAGAGTGACGGACGGTTGCGCGCCGAGTTCCGCCTTTGGGACACTTTTGCCGGTCAGCAGATGGTTGGTCAGCAGTTCTTCACGCAGCCGGAAAATTGGCGTCGGGTGGCGCATATTATTGCCGATGTCATCTATCAGAAAATTACGGGTGAAAAGGGTTACTTCGATACGCGCGTTGTATTCGTTTCAGAGAGCGGCCCGAAGACCGATCGCAAACGCCAGCTCGCGATCATGGATCAGGATGGGCAGAATGTTCACATGCTGACCAACGCGAACGATATTGTTCTGACGCCCCGCTTTTCGCCAAGCAGCCAGGAAATTACCTACATGTCGTTTGAAGGCGGCCAGCCGCGCGTTTTCCTTCTCCAATTGGAAACGGGACAGCGTGAAGTTGTTGGCAATTTTCCCGGCATGACCTTTGCGCCGCGCTTCTCTCCTGACGGTCAGCGTGTGATCATGAGCCTGCAGGAAGGTGGCAATTCCAATATTTACACAATGGACCTGCGTTCGCGCACCACGACGCGGCTAACATCGACGCAAGCCATTGATACGTCTCCCTCCTATTCTCCGGATGGAAGGCAGATTGTGTTTGAAAGCGACCGCGGAGGCCGGCAGCAGCTTTACGTAATGAATGCGGACGGCTCGGGCCAGACGCGCATTTCTTTTGGTGATGGTTCTTATTCTACGCCGGTCTGTTCGCCGCTCTGCGACCTGATTGCTTTCACTAAACAGTCAGGCGGCAAGTTTTCCATTGGCGTGATGAAGCCTGACGGTTCGCGCGAGCGAATTCTGACAACCGGCTTTCACAACGAAGGGCCGACATGGGCGCCGAATGGTCGCGTTTTGATGTTCTTCCGCCAGAATGCCGGAGCGGCAGGACCTCAACTCTATTCAATCGACCTGAGCGGCTACAATGAACAGGTCGTGCCCACGCCGAGTTTCGGATCGGACCCAGCTTGGTCGCCGTTGCTGGACTGATGGGAAAGCTTGGCCATTCGCCACTTTTATGCCGCAATATCCTTAGTTTTATGGGATTTGGCGAGGAGGTAGCGTTTCGTTAACCATGGTTGTTGGTGGCCAATTAACTGAAATCTGTTACCTTCTGGAAACCTTGAAAGATATGACCCTCTGTTAGGAGACTGGCGATGAGCCAAACTATGAATCCGGGCATTACGCGCATGGGACGATTGGCCCGCAATCCTGTTTTGTTGGCGACTTTTGTGGCTCTTAGCCTGGCTGGTTGCGCCTCGAAGAAGGGCTTGCCCAACAATGCTGCTGAGCTTGGTCTTGGCGCAAACGGCGCCGTTCCTGGCTCTTCGCAGGATTTTACGGTGAATGTCGGAGATCGCATTTTCTTTGATACGGACAGTTCTGCAATCCGCGCCGATTCGCAGGCTACGTTGGACAAGCAGGCCCAGTGGCTTGCGCAATATCCGCAATATCCGATCACGATTGAAGGCCATGCCGATGAGCGGGGCACGCGCGAATATAACCTGGCGCTGGGCGCGCGCCGCGCTGAAGCCACGCGGCAATATCTCATTTCGCGCGGGGTGGCCGCCAACCGCATCCGCACGATTTCCTACGGTAAGGAAAAACCGGTCGCCGTTTGTGATGACATTTCGTGCTGGTCGCAAAACCGCCGTGCTGTCACTGTGCCTGGTGCGGTGACCCAGTAAAGGCTGCATTCATTCGTTTAGATAAGGCGGTCTTACGGGGCCGCCTTTCTTTTTGACCATAGTTTGGCCTGACTTGCTTGCTTTTAGGCGTTGATTGGAAACAATGCAGCGGCTTGGCTTCGGGCCAGTAAGCAGTTGGGCAGAATGGGGCATATTGATGGGCAAGATTTTAGGACCGGGAGTTTTTATTGCGGCGCTCTTATTGGGTGCTGTGGCGCAGGCGACGCCACCTGCGCCACGGGTGCAGGTTACAGATAATGCTGTTGTACGTGTGCAGGCGGTCAATCCGGAACTACAAATTCAACAGTTGGAAGAGACGGTTCGCGATCTGAACGGGCGCATGGAAGAATTGAATTTCCAGATGCTGCAAATGCAAGAACAAATGCGCAAGATGCAGGAAGACAACGAATTCCGTTTTCAGGAACTGGAAAAGGGTAACCAGAAAAGCGGAGCTCTGGAAAAACCTGTCGGGGGTGACAGCCCGGCGGATACAGGCACGGCAGAGGCGGTGGCCTCTGCCGGTTCCGACAATCAGCCAAACGAAGACACCGCGATTGAAAATCAGACCTCAGATGCGGGGCAGGAAGGCAGTGTCCAGCCCGGCACGCTTGGAAGCCTGATTTTCAATCGCGATGGGCAGATGATTACGCCTGACCAGCCGGATAATCAGGATGGAGGCTCTTCCACCGGAACTGATACATCGGAGACTGCGTCTGAGGGCCAGGCTGATATCAGAGCTTCCGAAGAAGATGCCTATCAAACTGCCTATAGCCTGATCCTTTCAGGAGATTACAAGGAAGCTGAACGGAGTTTCAAAGGTTACCTGGACGCTTATCCAGAAGGGACGAGGGCGGCGGACGCTGCCTTTTGGCTGGGTGAAGCCCAGTATTCTCAGGGCAAATACAAGGACGCGGCAGAGACATTTTTCAACACCTATAAGGCCTATGGCACCTCTGAGAAAGCGCCGGAGGTTTTGTTGAAGCTTGGCATGTCGCTTGCCGCGTTGGACAATCGTGATACTGCCTGTGCGACGTTGAAGGAAATTCCCAAGCGCTTTCCCAAAGCGTCGAAAATCGTGATCACGAAGGTGGCAAATGAGCAGGCCCGACTGGGTTGCTGAAGTAGACGCGGCTGGGCAGACCGACTGGCGGCAATCTCCTTCTGATGCTGCGCGCGCATTTGCGCGTTCCTTGGCCCCTGGTGTTCGAGTGCTCGTTGCTCTTTCCGGTGGCAGCGACAGTACCGGGTTGCTTGTCGCACTTTGGAGCTTTGTGAGGGAAACGGGCAGCTCCATCAAAATTACTGCAGCTACAGTTGATCATGGTCTGCGACCAGAGAGCGCCGCAGAGGCCGTGCACGTCGGCGCGCTTTGCCGGAAATTGGACATTGAGCATACGATCTGCCGATGGGAGGGGCAAAAGCCAAAGACGGGCCTTATGGCGGCAGCGCGGCTGGCGCGTTATCGCCTCTTGCAAGACGCTGCGCAGGCCATGAGATGTGATTTTGTCCTAACCGGCCACACGCTCGACGACCAGCTTGAGACAGTGGCGATGCGGCAGGTAAGGGGAGCTGATCCCCAAGCCCGCGGATTGGCAGGTATGTCCGATGCGGTCCTGTTTGACGGAAAGACATGGATCTGCCGGCCGTTTCTGGATGTGAGGCGGGCAGATATCAGGCAGATGCTACAGGTCGGCGGGTTTGGCTGGATCGATGATCCGAGCAATGAAAACCACCAGTTTGAGCGCGTGCGCGTGCGCGGTTCATCCAGTGCCGGAATTTCTTCTTCAGATGTGGCCAAGGCGGGCAGGGTGCGGCTGGATCTTTCTTGCAGCGCTGCAAGAATCCTGCTGCAAACAGCGGAATCTCCCGCGCCAGGATATTTCACATTATTCGTTGATCCTGAAATGCATGATGCTTGGATACTTGCATTGACCACTTTGATTGCAATCGCTGGAGGTCGCACATTTTTGCCAGGGCAGGAAACAATGGCGATGCTTTTACAGGACATTGCCAATGGACAAGATTTTCGCCGGACTTTATCTCGAACGGTCGTGGAACGCCGGAAAAATATTCTCCATATCAGTCGGGAACGACGCAATTTGCCTTCGATCGTGGTCAAGGGCGGTGATGACGCGGTCTGGGATGAGCGGTTTCGCGTTTTCAACGACGGAGAAACGGATGTACGCATCTCAGCGGGCGGTGGCCTGCTAAGGGGGGATGACGGTGTTCCTCCGCGCGTTGCCGCTCGGGTCGCAGCAGTGGGAGCCCGTGTAGAGACGGGCGATCTGAGTGCTGTCCGCGTGGAACCGTATCTTGCCCCATTTGAGGGGTTTTTGCCGGGATTTGACTTCGAACTGGCTTCCGCTGCCGCAAAATTGACACGCAGGTCGGACTTTCCTGTCTTAATGTCTTGGAATAGTGCCAAAAAGTGAAATTCGCGAGAAGGCCGCCTTGGCAAGACTGCATGGCGAACCTATGTTATGATCAAGTCTTACAGGCGGCCCCGGTCAGCCTCATACATCTGGTGAAATTTTAATGAACCCAAACCTGAGAAATCTGGCTCTGTGGGCCATAATCGCGCTGCTGCTGGTGGCGCTTTTCACTATGTTTCAGAGCCCTCAAACCCAAAGCGGCTCCAGAGACATCCCTTATTCCCAATTTCTTAGCGACGCTGACTCATCGCGCGTGAAAGAGGTAACGATTACCGGTAACCGAATTGTCGGTACCTATTCAGGGAATGGGACGACTTTCCAGACCTATTCGCCTGGCGTTGACGATGCGTTGGTCGACAGGTTGCAAGCCAAAGACGTTACCGTGACGGTACGCCCTGAAAGCGACGGGTCCTCCGGCTTTTTGAGCTATATTGGCACGCTTTTGCCCATGATCCTCATCCTCGGCGTATGGCTTTTCTTCATGCGTCAGATGCAGGGCGGCTCCAGGGGGGCGATGGGCTTTGGCAAATCCAAAGCCAAGCTTCTGACTGAAGCCCATGGCCGCGTTACCTTTGCCGATGTTGCTGGTGTAGATGAAGCCAAGCAGGATCTGGAAGAAATTGTTGAGTTTTTGCGGGACCCGCAGAAATTCCAGCGGCTTGGTGGTCGCATTCCACGTGGCGTTCTGCTTGTCGGTCCTCCCGGCACAGGTAAGACGCTGCTCGCCCGCTCGGTGGCCGGTGAAGCCAATGTGCCGTTTTTCACGATTTCCGGTTCCGACTTCGTTGAAATGTTTGTTGGCGTGGGCGCTTCTCGTGTGCGCGACATGTTTGAACAGGCGAAGAAGAACGCGCCTTGCATCATTTTCATCGACGAAATTGATGCCGTTGGCCGTCATCGCGGTGCAGGCCTTGGCGGTGGTAACGACGAACGTGAGCAGACGCTAAACCAGCTTCTTGTCGAGATGGATGGCTTTGAGCCGAATGAAAGCATCATCCTGATTGCGGCGACCAACCGTCCTGACGTACTGGACCCTGCATTGTTGCGTCCCGGCCGTTTTGACCGGCAGGTTGTCGTGCCGAACCCAGATATTGTTGGCCGTGAGCGTATCCTCAAGGTTCACGTTCGCAATGTGCCTCTGGCGCCGAATGTCGATTTGAAAATTCTTGCACGTGGTACGCCCGGTTTTTCCGGCGCTGACCTCATGAACCTTGTGAACGAAGCTGCGCTGATGGCGGCGCGTCGCAACAAGCGTCTTGTCACGATGCAGGAGTTCGAGGACGCCAAAGACAAGATCATGATGGGTGCGGAGCGTCGAAGCTCGGCCATGACCGAGGAAGAAAAGAAGCTCACCGCCTATCACGAGGCAGGTCATGCGATTTTGGCCCTCAACGTTGCTGCGGCTGACCCGGTTCACAAGGCGACGATTATTCCGCGTGGTCGCGCACTTGGTATGGTGATGCAGCTGCCAGAGGGCGACCGTTATTCCATGAGCTATAAATGGATGGTCTCACGCCTGGCGATCATGATGGGTGGCCGCGCGGCGGAAGAGCTTACCTTCGGCAAGGAAAACATAACCTCAGGCGCTTCATCTGATATCGAGCAGGCGACCAAACTTGCCCGGGCCATGGTGACGCAGTGGGGCTTTTCCGATGAACTTGGACAGGTTGCCTATGGTGAAAACCAGCAGGAGGTCTTCCTGGGGCATCAGGTCGCGCAGCAGAAGAATGTTTCCGAGGCGACTGCACAGAAGATTGACAATGAAATTCGCCGTCTTCTCGATGAAGCCTATGATGAAGCAAAGCGAATTCTGACTGATCACCATGACGCGTTTGTCGCTACCGCTGAAGGACTTCTCGAATATGAGACCCTGACGGGTGACGAGATCAAACAGCTTTTGAAGGGTGAAAAGCCGTCGCGCGATCTGGGTGATGACACGCCTCCGAGCCGCGGCTCCGCCGTGCCCACGGCGGGTGCCAAGAAGGGCGGCAAGGATGAGCCGGAAAGCGGCATGGAGCCCCAACCGCAATAAGCTCTACATATGCTACAAATTAAAGCCGTGCGGCCTTGTACCGCACGGCTTTTGCTATGTGTTTCCCGGTAACGGCTTGTAATGTTTGTTTGCGGAAATTTAACTGCGGCCTTTCTAAAGGGCTGTTATAAGCGCGCAAATTGGAGCACGCGGACAGCCAGTGCCCAAGAAGGCAAATTGACGGGGATGAAATCGGATGACAGAGCGTCGATATTTTGGAACGGACGGTATTCGCGGTAAGTCGAACATGTTCCCAATGACGCCGGATGTAGCGATGAAGGTTGGCGTCGCTGCAGGTAAAGTATTCAGCAATGGCGGACATCGGCATCGGGTGGTGATCGGCAAAGATACCCGACTTTCCGGGTACATGATTGAATATGCGATGGTTTCCGGGTTCACCTCGGCTGGTATGGATGTGTTTTTGTTGGGTCCTTGTCCGACACCGGCTGTCGCCATGTTAACGAGATCGTTGCGTGCAGACCTTGGCGTAATGATTTCCGCTTCACATAATCCATATCAGGACAATGGCATCAAGCTTTTTGGTCCTGACGGATACAAGCTTTCCGATAGTCTCGAAAGACGAATCGAGTTGCTGATTGAAGGTGATATTTATTCGCAACTTGTTGCACCTGATCACATAGGCCACGTTAAGCGCGTGGAGGGTGACATTTATCGCTATATCGAATTTGTAAAACGCACGCTGCCGAAGGACGTGACGTTGGATGGTCTTCGCGTGGCCATAGATTGCGCCAACGGGGCTGCATATAAGGCAGCGCCGCTCGCCCTTTGGGAATTAGGGGCTGATCTGGTTAAGATCGGAGTTACCCCCACGGGCACAAATATCAATGAGAGTTGTGGTTCCACCTCCCCCGAAGCGCTCGCCGCCAAGGTGAAGGAGGTGCGCGCCGACATCGGAATAGCGCTTGATGGTGATGCCGATCGCGTGATCATTGTCGACGAAAACGGCAAGGTTGTTGACGGCGATCAGTTGATGGCGGTTATTGCCGAAACCTGGGCGCAGGACGGCCTGTTACAGGGTGGGGGCATTGTCGCAACCGTCATGTCCAATCTCGGTTTGGAACGTTTTTTGGGCGACAAGGGGCTCACGCTTGCACGCACCAAAGTCGGCGACCGCTATGTGGTGGAACATATGCGCGGTCATGGCTTCAATGTGGGGGGCGAACAGTCAGGCCATATTGTATTGTCTGACTACGGCACGACAGGCGACGGACTGGTTGCGGCTCTGCAAGTGCTGGCCTGCGTCCAACGCAGCGGCAAGCGCGTGAGCGAACTTTGCAACAAGTTTGAGCGCGTGCCCCAGCTTTTGAAAAATGTTCGCATATCGGGCGGCAGCCCGTTGGATCGAACGGATGTGAAAGCTGCAATTTCAGCAGCTGAAGCGGAGCTGAATTCAAGGGGCCGTCTGGTCATTCGGCCATCCGGCACTGAGCCACTGATCCGCGTTATGGCGGAGGGTGACGACGAAGGGCAGGTCCGCCGTATCGTTGACGAACTGGCCGGAGTGATAGGCGCGGCGCCTGCTGCTGCATAGCCCTATGATGGGATCGTCATTTCCGGTGATGTCTTGCTGCTGGTTGCGATTGGAGCCCTTGCTTCTCTTCGACCTTACATTCGCGCCGCACGATCTCTTGATAAAGTTGCTGCCAATTGAACGATAACGTTCATGCGCAAGAAGAGAGCCAAGACAGGAAGTAGGCTACCGTTGAACCCTATAAAATGGCTGTCGCTTTAGCGTGAACAGTTCGCAAATAAACCTGGTTAAAAATCATAGTTAAACCCCCCTTAACCTTTGTTCTCTAATTTACCGAACCATCATCGACGGCCTCTTTGGAAATCGGGGCCTCCGTTTTGGAGTTGGTTATGAAAAAGATATTTGCAAGTGTAATTTCAGCGGCGCTGATGGTCTCCGGCGTACAGGCCGCGGATCTGTACCAGCCGCAAGTTATTGAAGCCCCGCCGACATACATACCCGAAGTTGAAGTCAAGGAAGCCTCAGGATGGTATCTCCGTGGAGACGCCATGGTTGCCTATAACGCAATTGCCGGCGTTGACTTCTTTCAAGGGTCTAATGCAACCTATTCGAAATTCGCCTCCGCCAAGATGCGGACATCCTTTGGGGTTGGTGTGGGCGTCGGCTACCAGATTACGAGCATGTTGCGCGCCGACTTGACGGGCGACTACCTCTTTAAAACCAGCTTTAGCGGATCCACAACGGGTCAGTGCGGCGCGCCACTAGAGGCTTGTACCTCGACCGATATTGCCTCTATGCAGGCCTTTAGCCTGATGGCGAATGCCTATGTGGACCTCGGTACATACGGTATGGTTACACCCTATGTAGGCGCAGGCGTTGGCGGCACTTACGTGTCTTGGAGCAATCTGTCCAATACCGCATGTCAGGATGATGGTGGTGGCTGTGACGCCACTGTAACCCACGGCGGGCGGGCAAGCTGGCGTTTTACCTACGCGCTGATGGCCGGTGCGGCCATCAAGATCAATTGCAAGCTGAAGGCTGATGTTGGCTACCGTTATCGCAACGTCACTGGCGGCGCGATGTTCGGCTATGCTTCGAACGGCGGCCCTGGCTATGATCGTGGGTTCCACATTCACGAAGGTCGCGCCGGGCTCCGTTATTCCATTGGCGATAGCGATTGCGCCCAGGCTTATGTCCCTCCGCCGGTCTACAATCCGCCGGTTTATAAATAAGCCACACAGCATTGTGTGTTATGAGCCCGCCTTCATCGGCGGGCTTTTGCTTTGGCGGTGTGCAGATGTGTCGCATGCGTCAAATATTTTCCTCATAGCGTCATATCCATCTTGACGACAAATATCCCTTCCCATAATGACGACGGCGGGACACCTCTCCCCAACGAGAGGCCAACTATCTGGAAGGGTAGACTGATATGGTAGACACCGCTAAGCCGGGCTCACGCCCGAATAATCCCCATTTTTCTTCAGGCCCATGCTCAAAGCGTCCTGGTTGGTCGCTTGAGGCGCTGAATGACGCCGCCCTTGGCCGCTCGCACCGTGCGAAAATCGGCAAGGCGAAGCTCAAAGAGGCCATTGATCTTACTCGCGAAATTCTCGAAGTGCCGGCGGATTATCGCATTGGTATCGTTCCGGCATCCGACACCGGTGCTGTTGAAATGGCGCTTTGGTCGCTCCTTGGCGAGCGCGGCGTTGATATGCTGGCTTGGGAAAGCTTCGGCTCTGGATGGGTGACCGATGTGGTCAAGCAGCTCAAGCTTGCTGATGTCCGTAAGCTGGAAGCACCTTATGGCGAGCTGCCGAACCTTACTGACGTAGATTTTGATCGTGATGTTGTCTTCACATGGAATGGAACCACCTCGGGTGTTCGAGTTCCCAATGCTGATTTCATTCCGGCCGACCGTAAAGGTCTGACCATTTGCGACGCGACATCAGCCGCATTTGCGCAGGAACTTGATTTCGACAAACTCGATGTTGTTACATTCTCCTGGCAGAAAGTTCTGGGCGGCGAGGGTGGTCACGGCATCCTGATCCTCAGCCCACGCGCTGTGGAACGTCTTGAGAATTATACGCCTGCATGGCCATTGCCGAAGATTTTCCGCATGACCAAGGGCGGTAAGCTGATTGAAGGCGTCTTTGTCGGCGAAACGATCAATACACCCTCTATGCTTTGCGTTGAGGATTATATCGACGCGTTGAATTGGGCGAAATCGCTCGGTGGTTTGAAGGCTCTGGTGGCTCGAGCCGACGCCAACGCCAAGGTGCTTGCCGATTTCGTTGCAGCAAATGACTGGATTGCCAATTTGGCGAAGGATCCGGCAACGGCGTCCAATACATCTGTTTGCCTTTCTATCGTCGATAAGGATGTGCAGGCGCTTGAACCTGCCGATCAGGCGGCCTTTGCCAAGGGCATGGTGAGCCTGCTTGATAAGGAAGGCGTTGCATTCGACATCGGCGCTTATCGTGACGCGCCTTCCGGCCTGCGTATCTGGGCTGGTGCGACGATTGAGAAAGTCGATATGGAAGCCTTGATGCCTTGGCTAACCTGGGCCTTCGAAACACAGAAAGCGTCGCTTTCCAAGGCTGCGGCCTAAAGCCTTATATTTCCCCGCCGGTTAATCGGCGGGCCCACTTTCAAATCCACTGATTATTCTCAAGGAGGCCTATCATGGCACCTCGCGTACTCGTTTCTGACGCTCTTTCGGAAACTGCTGTCCAGATTTTCCGCGACCGCGGTGTAGACGTCGACTTCATGCCGAAACTTGGTAAGGACAAGGAAAAGCTGCTGGAAATCATCGGTCAGTATGATGGTCTGGCGATACGTTCAGCAACCAAAGTTACTGAAAAGATCATTAAGGCTGCAACAAATCTAAAAGTTGTCGGCCGCGCCGGTATTGGCGTGGACAATGTTGATATTCCCGCAGCTTCCAAGCGCGGCATCATTGTGATGAACACCCCGTTCGGCAACTCGATTACGACTGCTGAACACGCTGTTGCTCTCATGTTTGCCGTGGCCCGTCAGCTTCCTGCCGCAGATACGTCTACCCAGGCCGGGAAATGGGAAAAGTCAAAATTCATGGGTGTTGAAATCACCGGTAAGACGCTGGGTGTGATCGGCGCCGGGAACATTGGCTCCATCGTTTGCGCTCGCGCCATTGGCCTGAAGATGCATGTTCTTGCTTACGACCCCTTCCTTTCTGCCGAGCGCGCTGAGGAAATGGGTGTCACCAAGGTTGAGCTGGACGAGCTTTTTGCGAAGGCCGACTTTATCACGTTGCATGTGCCGATGACGGACAAGACACGCGGCATCATTGATGCTGCGGCGATTGCCAAGATGAAAGATGGCGTGCGTATCATCAACTGTGCGCGTGGCGGTCTGGTTGTGGAAGCTGATCTGGCAGAAGCGTTGAAGTCCGGCAAGGTGGCTGGCGCAGGTTTCGACGTCTTCGAAACGGAGCCCGCAACTGAGAGCCCGCTTTTTGGTCTCGAAAATGTTGTCTGTACGCCTCACCTCGGCGCATCAACCACCGAGGCGCAGGAAAATGTTGCGCTTCAGGTGGCGGAACAAATGTCTGACTACCTGATCAAGGGCGCAGTCTCCAACGCCATTAACATGCCGTCGATTACGGCTGAAGAAGCGCCGATCCTCAAGCCTTTCGTCAAATTGGCCGATTGCCTGGGTGCATTTGTTGGGCAGGTAACGGGCAGCCCGATCAAGGAAATAGAAATTCTTTATGACGGCGCACCGGCTGAAATGAATACCAGAGCCCTGACGAGCGCGCTTCTTGCCGGGCTTATCCGCCCGCAGGTGGCTGACGTGAATATGGTGTCGGCGCCGATCATGGTGAAGGAGAAGGGCATCATTGTTTCCGAGGTCAAGCGTGACAAAACGGGCGTTTATGATGGCTTCATCAAGTTGACCGTAAAAACGGAAAATCAGACACGTTCGGTTGCCGGGACTGTCTTTTCCGACGGCAAACCGCGGTTCCTTCAGATCAAGGGTATCAACATGGATGCCGATATCGGTCACAATATGATCTATATCAGCAATACCGACGTGCCCGGCATGATTGGTTTCATGGGTACCACGCTCGGCGAGGCGGGCGTGAACATTGCAAACTTCCAGCTTGGTCGCGACCACGAAGGCGGTGACGCCATCGCGTTGCTCTACGTCGACGAGCCGGTGAAGGAGGACGTGCTGGCCAAGTTGACAGCTCATCACGCGATCAGACAGGCGCAGCCGTTGACCTTCAATATCGATTAAAACGGGCGCATTTATTCAGATTAGGGCCTGGTGCGAAAGCGCCGGGCCTTTTTATATTGCCAGCCTGAAGCGCTGCTACCTGAAGACTGGGCCGTGTCTTGAGCCTAGACGGAATTGTGTAATTTTCACGCCAAAAAACCCTTCGCAAAACCCTCGATAGAGAGTCTTGTGAAGAGCGTCGCATTGCTGCGACCCAGCGATGAAATTGCGCCAATATCAGGCGCGGATTTTCATCGCGTTGTCGCGTTCTTCCAGCGCCGCGGCCTTGGCGTATTCTGCCTCGGCCTCCTCCAGAGCAAGCTCGGCGGCATCTTGCTGTATCTTGAGTTCCTTGATGGAACCGACAAGATTTTCAGCACGCTGGCGCGCAGATTTTGCAAAGGTTGGATAAGCAAAGTGATTCGGGTCTGTAATTCCCGATTTCTTTTCCTCAAAGGCGATTTGTGCCTCAAGGTCCTGGCTCATACGCTCAAATTCGGCCATCATCATCTTGAGCTGATCAAGCTGACGGCGCTTTTCATTCACCTGAAAACTTTTCAGACGAACAAGGTTCTCACGCGATTTCATACGCAATACTCCCAACGAAGTGAGACCTGAATTGATTCAGCACAGCCCAAAACGCGGGATATGCCGACCCGAATATGAAAAAAGCGTAGCCAATCTTAATAATTTGCTACCGCTAGTAACTTTTCATTTACGAGCTTGGTTAATCATAGGGACGATCTTTTAAGGGTCGGTAAATGCCGCAAAGATTTTTTCAAGTGGTATTCGGTGAGTCCTATGAATCACTTGCGCCGATTTCTTAAAGTGAAGATTCAGATTCTGAAGTCAGGATTCTTGATGAAAATCAGTGGGCTGCAAAAAATAATTAATACAATTCTTACCTCTTGCCAGAGTGAATCAGAATTTGTTAACCATTTGCTGGCAGCCTCCAAATCAGTTAACGACTGGATCCGTAGCGCGTAGGGGGCCTTGGGGGTTACTTTTCGGCGGCGGAAAAGGGGACAGGAAGAATGCGGGTTCTACTCATAGAAGACGATAGTGCTACGGCACAGAGCATCGAGCTCATGCTCAAGTCTGAAAACTTCAATGTCTATACGACGGACCTTGGCGAGGAAGGCGTCGACCTCGGCAAGCTCTATGACTATGACATTATTATGCTGGACCTCAATTTGCCGGACATGTCCGGCTACGAAGTCCTGCGCACTTTACGCCTTTCAAAGGTAAAGACACCGATCCTAATCCTCTCCGGTATGGCGGGTATTGAAGACAAGGTTCGCGGTCTTGGCTTTGGCGCGGATGACTATATGACAAAGCCGTTCCACAAGGACGAGCTGGTTGCCCGTATCCACGCGATTGTTCGCCGTTCCAAGGGTCATGCACAATCCGTTATCACCACCGGTGATCTGGTTGTAAATCTGGATGCCAAGACTGTTGAAGTCGGCGGCCAGCGTGTTCACCTGACCGGCAAAGAATATCAGATGCTGGAACTTCTTTCTCTGCGTAAAGGCACGACGCTGACGAAGGAGATGTTCCTCAACCACCTTTACGGCGGTATGGACGAGCCGGAACTGAAAATTATCGACGTTTTCATTTGCAAATTGCGCAAGAAACTGGCGAATGCCGCTGGCGGTACGAATTATATTGAGACCGTATGGGGTCGCGGCTACGTGCTGCGCGAGCCTGATGGCAATTCGGAATATCTCGAAACGGCTTAAACTGCCTGATCTGAGTTCTTTTGAAACCCGCCGAAATCGGCGGGTTTTTGTTTTTAGGACTTTGTACCGCAGAGCATTTCGCGTTTACCCGCGAAGCCTGGTCGACGCTCTACTTCGAACCCCGCAGCTTGCAAATTTCGGCGCACAAATCCGGCAGCGGCATACGTTCCGAATGTTCCAGCGGGGCGAGTATGTTCAAAGACGGCCCGAATCAACTCTTCTGACCACATGTCCGGATTGCGGGATGGCGCAAAACCGTCGAGATACCAGGCGTCGAATGACTGTTTCATGCTGGAAAGGTTTGTCAGGGCGTCGCCGCAAACAACACTCAGCGCGATGTTCCCTTCGAACTGGAGGGAGACGGTGCCTTCGGGTTTGTCGGGCCAGAGTTGTGTCAACGTTTGGCGTTCCTGATCCAGGATAGGCCATTGGGATAGCGCCCGTTTGATGCTTTCTCTGGTGAATGGATAAAGCTCGAAGGATATAAAATGGAGAGACCCGGATTTGGGCGTTCTGTGCTCGTTGCGGAACTCTCGCCATTGCCGCCATGTTTCGCAGAAATTTAATCCCGTTCCGAAACCAAGTTCGCCGACGACACAGTCGCCACCAGCGTGCCAACGTTCATGCAGGCGATTGGCCTCAATGAAGACATAGGCGCATTCGGCGCGCCCGTCGGTGCGGCAATAAAAGTGATCGCCAAATTCGGCGGAATAGGGCATATCGCCCTCGTGCCACTCCAGCGGTTGTTTAGAGGTGATTTCGTTTTCCATGGTCAGTGTCGATAGAGCGACGGCGAAGCAAGGTCAATCGGGTGAGCCAACCTGCGATTTGTTGGTAATTGGCGGCGGTGTCATGGGCTTGTGGTCGGCGTTGAAGGCGGCTGATGCCGGTCTCTTGGTGGTTCTTGCGGATGCTGCTGAGCTTGGGCGCGGGGCAAGCAACGGGCACTTGGGCGCTTTAATGGCGCATAAGCCTGATGGCTGGAACGCAAAGAAGCAATTTCAGTTCAACGCCTTACTGACCCTCGAAGACGAAGTCAGGAGGTTGGAGGGACGCACCGGGCGACAGTCTGGTTATCGGCGTTCTGGCAGGCTGATACCGATGGCGAAGCCGCGCCATAGAGAGACTGCGTTGCGGTATGAGGCGGATGCAAGGCAGAATTGGAAAGCCGGTGAACGGCAGTTCGAATGGCGTGTAACGGATAAGCCGCCAGCGGCGGGATGGCCGGACGGCGGCGGGTTTGAATGTGGTTTCGTTCTGGATACATTTGCGGCTCACGCGGCTCCGCGCGCCTTGACGGGAATTCTGATCTCGGCGCTGAAATTACTGCCGAATATCGACATTCGAGAAAACACATCTGTGGTGGAGCTGGACGCAACGCGGCGGCGGGTTCAGCTCAATGATGGAAGCAGTGTTGCTTTTGAGCATTGCATCGTGGCGGCAGGCCATCAATCTTTCCCATTGCTGGAGACGTTGAGCCCGTTGGGGCCGAGGCCGCTTGGCAAGCCGGTCAAGGGGCAGTCAGCGCTCTTGAAGGCGGATATGGACCCGGATCTGCCGATTATCTTTCTCGATGGGCTCTACGTTATTGCGCATGAGGGTGGGCAGGTTGCCATTGGCTCAACCAGCGAAAGTGAATTTGATAACCCGTTTTCAACGGATGAACAGCTTGAGAGACTGATTGACCGCGCTCGGGTATTGGTTCCGGCGTTGCATAATGCACCTGTTCTGGAGCGCTGGGCGGGCTTGCGACCGAAGGCGACCGGGCGAGACCCGATGGTGGGGCCGCATCCTGAATTTCCACATATTCACGCGCTGACAGGCGGCTTCAAAATTTCGTTTGGCATTGCCCATCTGCTGGCAGATTGCGTTCTTTCGCCTATTTTGGGCCGGGCAGGGCCTATCCTGCCGGAATCCTTCTGCCTCGAAACGCATTTGCGATGAAAATGCTCGACAAGTTTTTCGCAGCGCAATAGCGTTTGACCAATTGGACAAAGTTGATGGGTTCAAACGAGGGTGCAGATGATTGTTGATATTGCCACTTCCCGCGATCTGGTCGGTTACGGCCGGGAAACTCCCGATCCGAAATGGCCGGGCGGAGCCAATGTGGCAGTGCAGTTCGTCATTAACTACGAAGAAGGCGGCGAGAGCTGCATTCTGGATGGTGATCCGGCGTCGGAGAACCTTTTGTCTGAAATCGTGGGGGCTGCGCCGTGGCCCGGACAACGTAACCTGAATATGGAATCGATCTACGAATACGGTTCACGAGCGGGGTTCTGGCGGCTGCATCGCATGTTTACGTCGCTCAATGTGCCAGTGACGGTTTATGGTGTAACGCTTGCCATGGCGCGTAATCCTGAAGCCGTTGCCGCCATGAAGGAAGCCGGATGGGAAATCGCTTCTCACGGATACCGTTGGCTGGAATACAAAGATTTCCCCGAAGAGATTGAGCGGCAGCATATTCAAGAGGCGGTGCGCTTGCACACGGAAATCGCTGGCGATCGGCCTTATGGAATGTATCAGGGCAAGCCTTCGGACAACACGTTGCGTTTGGTAATGGAAGAGGGTGGTTTCCTCTACTCGTCCGATAATTATTCGGACGATTTGCCATTCTGGGTTCCGGGGCTCGATGGAAAGCCGTTTTTGATCATCCCCTATACACTGGAAACCAACGACATGCGTTTTGCGACACCGCAGGGTTTCAATGCGGGTGACCAATTTTTCAACTACCTAAAAGATGCGTTCGATACGCTTTATGAGGAAGGCCGGGAAGGTGCGCCCAAGATGATGTCAGTCGGGTTGCATTGCCGCCTTGTTGGCCGGCCGGGGCGGGCTGCGGCGCTCAAGCGCTTTATTGAATATGTGTTGTCACACGACAAGGTGTGGATACCAAAACGCATTGACATCGCCAAGCATTGGTATGCGCACCATAAGCCGGAATAGGCTGAAGCCTCGCGCAAGCTGGCGGGTGCATTTATCTTATCCATGATGACCCGTGCGATTGCGGATCCGCCGCGTGAACAATTACTGGAGCTTGCCGCTCTTCATGGCAAGGGCCAGTTTGAGGTCGCCTACAGCCAGGGGCAGTCGCTGGCGCAACACTTTCCATCATCACCATCGCTTTCGAATATTCTCGGCGTGCTGGCCATTGGGCTTGGTCAGACGGACGCTGCCCTGAAACATCTTCGGCGTGCGATTGAGCTGAAACCGGACTTTCATCCTGTGCGCGCCAACCTTGGCACTTTATTGCGTGAATCAGGAAATCTGGACGAGGCTGGGGCGATCCTGGAGGAGGGATTGGCGATTGCGCCGGATCATGCAGCCTTACTTGCCGGGTTGGCCAATGTGGAAGCCGCGCGCGGTAGGCAGGATGAAGCCATTGAGCTTTTTAAACGTTCGATCGCTGCCAATCCCAGAGAGGCTGAAACCTATAATTCGTTGGGTCATCTTGTGTTCCAACAGGGACGGAACGCAGAAGCGCTTGCCATTTTCAAGGTCGCTATTCAGCTCAAACCTGATTTTGGCGAGGCGCATGCGAGCCTTGCCGGTGTATTGCAGCGCATGGGACAGTTGGAGGCGGCCGCGACCGCTTTTGAGACAGCGGCGAAATACGCGCCGAATTCTGCGGCCGTTCATCTCAATATGGCGGCTTTTTATGCGAACGTGAATAAGCCTGAAAAGGCGGCAGAGGCTTTCGAAACGGTTGCACGTCTTGAGCCAGAGAATCTTAATGCTCTGGCATCCAGTCTCTATTACAACGCGATGCTCTGCCGCTGGAATGATGGGCTGGATGCCGCAAGGGAACGGTTGGCGCATTCCGATTTTCAGCCGCGCGCAAAGCAGGCGCCGGGTGCATTTGTCGTTATGACGCAGTTCGATGATCCTGCCTTGCAATTGCGAGCTGCCAGCAATGCCGTGGCTCAGGTGAAGGCTGAGATCTCCGTGCAAAACATGGTTCCACCACCGCCCGGCGCGAGGATCAGGCTCGGATATTTTTCGGCGGATTTTCACGATCACGCAACCATGCATCTTCTGACCCGACTGTTTGAATTGCATGATCGCTCGCGGTTCGAACTGCATGCTTTCTCTTTCGCCGCCGACCACGGCGATGGTGTTTACCGGCGACGTCTCTTGGAAAATATCGATCATTTCCATGATGTTGGTGAACTAAAAGATGCCGATATCATATCGTTGTCCCGCCGTTTGGGCATCGACATCGCTATTGATTTGAAGGGCCATACCCGCGATAGCCGGATGGCTGTATTCGCGGGTCGTGCTGCGCCTGTTCAGGTGAATTATCTGGGATATCCCGGAACCTGCGGCAGTGCTGACTGGGATTACATTGTTGCCGATCGCATGATCATTCCGCTTGAACTGGAGCCGTTCTATTGCGAGAAGCTGGTCGCGATGCCGGACAGCTATCAAGTCAATGATGACCGGCGGATTATCTCTGACCGAGACTTTACTCGTGCCGAATGCGGGCTGCCGGAGAGCGGTTTTGTTTTTTGCTGTTTTAATAGCGCTTACAAAATAACGCCGGGGGAGTTTGATATCTGGATGCGGCTTTTGGAGTCGGTCGATGGAAGCGTGCTTTGGTTGCTGCATGCGACTGATACAACGACGTCCAATTTGCGTGCCGAGGCAGCAGCGCGAGGTGTCGATCCGGCCAGACTTGTCTTTGCAGATCGAATGCCTCTTGCCGATCATTTGGCGCGACACAAACTGGCGGATCTGTTTCTTGATACATTCACGGTGAATGCACATACGACCGCAAGTGACGCTTTGTGGTCAGGCCTCCCGGTTTTGACCATGGCCGGCAAAAGCTTTGCGGCGCGGGTCTCCGCCAGTTTACTTTGCGCGGTGGGGCTCGAGGAATTGGTGACAGATCGTATTGCTGATTATGAAGCTTTGGCTCTGGAACTTGCAGCAGACAGGGGCCGTATCGATCGTCTCAAAGCGCAATTAAGGACAGACCCGGCTAAACTGCCTTTATTCGATACCGCGCGCTACACCCGAAACCTGGAACGGGCGTATACAGAAATGATGTCTATTTACCGCGCCGGAGAAGCGCCGCTCAGGATTCTTCTCTAAGCCTGTTTTTGTCATGAAACTATAACAATCCTGTCATCGACCTTTCACTTTGGAGGCTCATCTCCTCTCTGAATTGCGCCGGATTCAATCGGCGAAAACAGGAGATGAAAATGAACCACATCCGCACCCTTCTACTGACGGCAACAGCGCTTTGTTCCATATCGAGTGCTGCATTCGCGGGAACAATTGTGTTCAAGGGGATTGATGCGCCGACGCAGGATGCAGACAAGCGCAAGATCAATATTTCGCCATCTGTGACCATAGATGGCAAGGAATACCCGCTGGAATGGCACACGATCGCCCGGAGCGGTCAGGATATTGGCGGTGTGAAATTTGGTGTTACGACCGACGCCAAGGGCACGCCGCTGCGCGGCATTGACGGTGAATTGGCCGTTCAGGATTCTGCGGATTTCACCTCAATCCTTCCTGTTGGCAAAAAACTCTTTTCCATCACCCATTTCGAAAGCCGTCCGGCGGCGATGTATATCAGCGAGCTGTCGCAGGATAGCGATGGCAATATGACGCCGATTTCAACACGTCCCGTGGATTTCTCGGCGGTTGGCGGCCTTTGGGTTCCCTGCGCTGGTTCCGTGACACCTTGGAATACGCATCTCGGTTCTGAGGAATATTCGCCGAATGCCGACGCATTTGAGCGTGCAAGAACATATGGTCAACTGGATGACTATATGTTGCCCATGGCGCGCTATTTTGGCGTTGATACAGCGACCGCGCCCATTTCGGCATTTAAGGATGTCTTTAACCCGTATGCCTATGGTTATCCGGTTGAAGTAGCGGTTACGGATGAAGACGGCAATACCAATGTAGCCAAGCATTATTCTATGGGCCGTGGCGCTGTTGAACTGGCCTATGTCATGCCCGATAACAAGACGGCCTATATTACCGATGATGGCTCGAACACAGGGCTTTACCGGTTCGTCGCGGACAAGGAAGGTGATCTATCTTCCGGTCAGCTCTATGCAGCTCAATGGCGACAGACGTCCGATGAAGGGGCGGGGGAAGCCGACATCACGTGGATTGACCTTGGCCATGCCAGCGATGACGAGTTGCGGGTTGCTATCAATATCGGCGTTTCATTTTCCGACATCTTTGAGAGTGAGAACTTTAATGAGGATGGCAGCTGTCCTGAAGGTTTTCTGTCTTCAAATGCTGAAGGGCATGCCGAGTGCCTGAAGGTGAAGCCCGGTATGGAAAAACTCGCTTCTCGTCTTGAAACGCGCCGTTATGCGTCCATGCTCGGCGCCACCACCGAATTCCGCAAGATGGAAGGACTTTCTTTCGACCCTGATGGAAAGCGTTTGTTCCTGGCCATGTCGGCTGTTGAAAAAGGTATGGAAGATAATGCCAAGGACGGCAAATACGACAAGGGCGGTCGCAACGCCGTAAAGTTGGAAGCCAACAAATGCGGCGCTGTTTACGAAATGCCGTTTGATGACAATTACGCTGTTACCGCAATGAAATCCTTCATCGAGGGTAAACCGCACAAATATGAGGACGGTCCTTATGCGGGGCAGTCCTGTGATATTGATGGTATCGCCAATCCGGATAACCTCTCCTTCATTCCCGGCTACAATACACTGATTGTGGCGGAGGATACTGGATCGGGACACCAGAATGATGCGACCTGGGCGATCAATACCGAGACGAAGGAAATGACGCGTATCACGACCACGCCTTATGGCGCGGAGAATACGTCGACCGATTGGTTCGCCAATATCAATGGCCACGCATATCTGACCACGGTGGTTCAACACCCCTACGGCGAATCCGATGAGGACAAGCTGGAAAACCCGGACGATGCACGCGCCTATGTGGGCTATATCGGCCCGTTTCCTGTATTGAAATAAGCTTTTTTCAAAAGCACTTTTCATGACGTATTGCCGTCCGGGTTCCCGGGCGGCTTTTTCTGTACTTGCCAACGGATTTGAATGATGGATAGTCTTTGACCTTCTGGTCAAAAATGGAGACTCGTTTGGACAAGCGCGAATTTGTTGGCCGTTTTGGGGGCGTTTTTGAACACTCTCCATGGGTGGCCGAGCGAGCATTTAACGCCGGGCTTGATGAGCCGCTAACGGCGCAAGGCGTTCAGCAAACCATGAACGCTGTGTTTCGTGCAGCGAGTGACGCCGAGCGACTTGCGGTCCTTCGTGCTCACCCCGACCTTGCAGGTAAGTTGGCAGTGGCGGGCAAATTGACCGATGATAGTCGCAAGGAACAGGCGGGCGCGGGGCTTGATACGTTGTCAGCAGAGGAGCATGCCCGCTTTACCGAACTTAACGCCGCCTATATGAAGAAGTTCGGGTTCCCCTTCATTATTGCAGTAAAGGGGCATGACAAGGCATCGATACTCGATGCGTTTCAGACCCGAATTGAAAATTCCATTGAGACCGAAATACAGACCGCCGCTGAGCAAGTCGAGCGTATTGCCGGGTTTCGAATCGATGACATAGTGAAAGAGGATCTTGCATGAGCGTAGCCACGCCTACCACCCTGGCACCTGAGGCACCCGGATTTACTGCCGGAGCCATCAATTTGGCATCGGCCCGGTTGGGTGCGAAGGCTGTTTTTGCGACGGATGAGTTTTTCGCACCATTGTCGCGGATGCTGAAGGACGAACCCGCTGTCTTTCTGGAAGGCGAATATGATGAAAACGGCAAATGGATGGATGGTTGGGAAAGCCGTCGTAAGCGCGTTCCGGGCCATGACTGGGCTGTCATCAAGCTGGCCATGCCGGGAAGAATAAACGGGTTTGATATCGACACGAGCCACTTCACCGGCAATTATCCACCCGCGTGCTCTATTGAGGCCGCCCGTGTGGAGGCTGGCGAACCGGACCCCAATGACGACAGCCAATGGACCCAAATCCTGTCTAAAACCGGCCTAGGGCCAAACGCGCACCATTTCGTTGAAAGCGAAAATCGGGAAGATGTCTGGACGCATCTGCGCCTGCATATCTACCCTGATGGCGGTATCGCGCGTTTGCGCGTTTATGGGGCAGCCTTTTTTGACTGGTCGAAGGTCGATCCTGCGCAGGAGGTGGATTTCGCCTATATCTTCGGCGGCGCTCATGCACTTCATTGGTCTGATGCGCATTATGGTCATCCGGACCTGATCCTTGCGCCCGGGCGGGGGATCAATATGGGGGATGGCTGGGAGACGGCACGGCGGCGCGGGCCAGGACATGATTGGGCGATCATCAAGCTCGGCCACTCGGGGCATATTCAGCGCATCGTAGTCGATACGGCTCATTTCAAGGGAAACTTTCCGGATAGCTGCGCCATCATGGGCGCATCCCTGCCGGGTCACGTTGATACATTCACGCAGGAGGAAATAGCGGGGTCGGAGAATTGGAAAGTCCTCTTGCCGCAAACCAAGCTGCAGGCTGACCACATTCATGAATTCGCAAGCGAACAGGTCAATGATATCGGCCCCATCACCCATGTCCGGCTGGCAATGTTTCCCGATGGGGGGATCAGCCGTCTCAGGCTCTATGGTGTGAAGGGATGAGTATGAACTTGGCCGTTACGCCTCTGACCGCGGCTGCGTTCGCTCCGTTTGGCGATGTGATTGAGGCAGATGCTTCGAAAATGCATCTGATCAATGGGGGGACGACCGAGCGGTTTCACGGCTTGGCCGAAACGCAGGCTCTAGGTGAGGGCGCGCGGATCATCCTCAATATTTTTCGCGGGCAGCCGAGAAGCTTCCCCTATCAGGTTGATATGATGGAACGGCATCCGCTGGGTAGCCAGTCATTTACACCGCTTTCAGGCCGACCATACCTGATCGTTGTTGCGGAGGATGACGGCGGGAAACCGGGCGCGCCAAAGGCTTTCCTTGCCGAAGCGCATCAGGGAATCAATTATCGCGCCAATGTCTGGCACCATCCTCTGATGACGTTAGGATCAGCGAGTGATTTTCTGGTTGCTGACCGGGCAGGGCCCGGTAACAATCTGGAAGAATATGCCTATGAGCATCCGTTTATCATCGAGGAGCCTCTGCCATGACCGGTTTGACGACCCATGTTCTGGATGCCGCTGCCGGAACACCGGCGAAAGGGTTGAGGATTGACCTTTACAGGCTGGAGGGTGGTGAGCGGCTGTTTGTCAAAACGGTTGTGACGAACGATGACGGGCGTGTGGACGGTGGGCCTATCCTCGTTGGCGACAGTTTTCTCAAAGGCGCTTATGAACTGGAATTTCATGCGGGAGACTATCTGCGTGCCTCAGGACATCAGCTGCCTGAACCTGCATTTCTGGATGTGATCCCGATCCGGTTCGGGATTGCGGATACGCAGGCCCACTATCATGTGCCGCTGCTTCTCTCGCCCTTCAGCTATTCCACCTATCGCGGAAGCTAGTTTGAGGGCTGTTTTGAGCCATTTCGGCTAAAAGTGTTCACCTTGGCGGAATGGACCGACCCGGATACCGGCGGTGACCAGATAGGCGGTAGACCAGCCGATCAGCAGGAAGCCATTGACGCTTTCAAGACCCGCAAGAATGCGCCATTCCTCGTGCGGAACGACATCGCCATAACCCACAGTGGAAAAGGTTGTTGTTGAAAAATAGAGCGCCGTTTCAAAATCGGGCATTGCGCCCAGCAGGGCATAGGCTGCGGCCCACATCCAGACTTCAACCGTCATAATGGCAAAGATGCCAATAACCACCGTATTCATGGCCAACACGCGATTGCGGTGTCCATGGGTGCGGACGTGGCCGGTCACCCATGTCATTACGTGGGTGACAAATATCAGCCCATAGGTGTGAATAAGAACGGTCACCGAAATCAGGACGATGCCGATTGTGAGATTCAGGGTCATCGAAACTCTGCGGCGTTTTGGATATAACAAAGCCGCGTGGCAGTACATCCGTGCTCACGCGGCCTCTTGGGCGGCACTTCTGCCGCATTGATCTGATGTTGGCATAACGTGGTAAATGAAATGTTAACGCAGTCGAGATGTGGTGATTTCTTTCCGGATTACCGGAGTTCCTTGCGAATGACGAATTTCAGTCCGGACCAAATTTCGTCCACTGCGCAGACCTTTACATCAACGAGCCCCTTGGGCAGAAATACCTCGCGCAGGACGTCTTCGGTGATGGATGTTGGCACCTTTGAAGCTTTTTTCGGCCAGGAGATCCAGATCATGCCATCGGGTTTGACGGCGTGACGAAGTGTTTCAGCCATTCCTTCCAGAACCTGCCTATCGGTCTCAAAAATATGGATAAAATCCGGTTTTGGCAGCCTTTCGGGCGGAAGCTCCGTCATGACGTCCTCAAGGCCTTCGAACTCTTTCAGTTTGGCGAGGTTTTCAGGCAAGCGAATGAAACAGGCGCGCTGGCCCGCCTTGAGCCCCAATTTTTTGGGAAGGGGCGTTTTTGAATATCCCGCCTGCGGCATTCGGGCCTGCCTCACGTTTTGCCAAGCACGCGTAGCGCGCCACGCAACATTTTATCAGCGAGGCTGAAGCGGTGCAAACGCTGTCGGTCTTTGCACCTTCGGTAATCTACTCAGGGATCTCCTCCACTGGCGGCTGTACTGGCGGCGCCGGTGGCGTGGGGGTAGGCGCAGGTTGGTTGACAGGGTTAGACACCTGCAATCCTGGTGAAGGAATATCAAAGCAATATTTTACCTTCACAAGTTTGCCGCGCGCAGCCGGTATTTTTTTCTCTTTCAGTATTTGGTAGCTGCTGCATTCCTTGATGCTGTTGACAACGTGCAGGAAGAGTAACCCAGCGGCAGGGTTTTTAGCGCGAAAATAGAGGATGACCTTGCCTTCGCGTTCGATAATTGAGGTCACCTGTTTGGGCGTTAAACGGAAGGCATAGTATCTTTTTGCGGCAGAAGCCTCTGCAGTCAACAGTAGCAACGCCGCGGTCATTATAAGAAACTTTTTCATTTTGCCTCTCGCTTTCGCGTTTTTCTTTGAGGCAAATAATTGAATTTGCTGGTTTGCCCAAGCTTTGCTTTAATTAATCATTAACCACCTTGGTTAAAGCTAAAATTTTACGAAAATCTATTTCGGTTTGCTTTATCGGCTTATTTGTTCTTTTGGGGCGAGCCAGCAATGTATGTTTCTGTTACTGCACGGTCATCGCCCAAAGTCTGCAGCAGAAAAAGTTCCTCACTCAGTTTTGTAATGGTTTCGGCTTTCAACGCCATCGCAGGTGTGGCCGCCACATTGAGAACGACAAGATCAGCGTCCATGCCCGGAGAAAAAGAGCCGATATGGTTCTCCAGTGAAAGGGCCTCGGCGTTTCCTCGTGTCATCAGATAGAAACTTTCAAGCGGATTAAGCCTTTCGGACTGAAGCTGCTGGATTTTGTAGGCCTCATCCAGGGTTTTCAGCATTGAGTAGCTTGTTCCACCGCCGATGTCCGTCGCGACCGCTATACGCACAGGCTTGGGTCGATTTTGTAATTTCCGCAAGGGGAAAAGGCCGGAGCCGAGGAAGAGGTTGGATGTTGGGCAATGAACCGCCACCGACCGGCTCTCGCTTATGGCATCCATTTCCCGCTCAGACAGGTGAATTGCGTGGCCGAACAGGCTTTTAGGGCCGAGCAGACCGTATATGTCGTAGATATCGGTATAGTCCTTGGCATTAGGATAGAGTTCGCAGGCAAATGCGATCTCGTCTCTGTTTTCAGACAGATGTGTCTGGATGTGGAGGTCGGGATATTCGCGGGCTAGCGCTTGGGCCGCCTCCATCTGCTCCGGTGTTGATGTGATGGCGAAACGCGGTGTGATTGCGACATGGTTGCGGCCTTTGCCATGCCAGTCGGCAATCACCTGTTTGGTGTCGTCATAGCTGGATTGCGCAGTGTCTGTCAGCGCTTCGGGCGCGTTGCGGTCCATCATTGTTTTGCCTGCAATCATGCGCATATTGCGCCTCAGGCTTTCGGCAAAAAAGGCGTCTGCGGATGTCTTGTGAACAGAGCAATAGGCGACCGCGGTGGTGGTGCCGTAGCGGATCATCTCATCGAAAAAATGTCCTGCGATACGTTCGGCGTGTTGCGCATTTGCGAAGCGTTGTTCTTCGATGAAGGTATAGGTGTTCAGCCATTCAAGCAGATTGGCGGCGTAGGAGCCGATAACCTGCATTTGGGGAAAGTGAAGATGCGGGTCAATGAAGCCAGGCATGATGAGGTGCGGGCGATGGTCAACGATCTCAACACCATCACCTGCGAGCTTGGCTAGTTCTGTATAGGGGCCCGCCGCCACAATCAGACCGTTTTCAAGCAGCAACCCGCCGTCTTCTTCGTAGACGAAAGCGCTCTCATCCTGAAGGCTTTCAGGTCTCCGCTTGAAGGATAGGGTACGACCCCTGAGTAGACGTTTTTGCATTCAGAAATCCAAACAAATGAAATGGTGACCACGTGGTCACGAGGGCGTATGGGGCGATTAACTTGTTTCCAAATTAACCGCCAGCCGCGCTTTCATACCATCCCCTGAGCGTGGCCCGATCTTCAAGGGTCATTTCGCTGACATTGCCGGGAGGCATGGCATGGCTCCGGCCTGCCTGAATGTAAATCTCGCGGGCGTGGGATGCAATTTCGCTGTCCGTGTCGAAAACCACATTCTTGGGTGGCCGGACAAGTCCCTCAAAAACCGGCTCAGCCGTATGGCACATGGCGCAGCGGATTTGCACGATCTCGCGGGCAGATTCGAAATGGGCGTTCTGGGCATATTTTTCAAAAGCAGGCGCGACGCCCAGTTCGTTATTTTGGTCACCACTCAACACTTTCGGAACGGTTGAAAGCCACATGATCAAAATGAAGAGGATGATCGTAACAAGCCATGTCCACATTGGTCGCCCTTTGCGGGCATGGACTGTGTTGAACCAATGGCGGATCGTGACCCCCATCAGGAAGACGAGGCCCGCTATGATCCAGTTGTATTGGGTGCCGAAGGCCAGCGGGTAGTGGTTCGACAACATGAAGAAAATAACCGGCAAAGTCAGGTAGTTATTATGGGTCGAACGCTGCTTGGCGATGATGCCATATTTCGGATCGGGGGTGCGGCCTGCGATCATGTCGGCAACGGTAATCTTCTGGTTCGGGATGATGATAAAGAAGACGTTGGCTGACATGATGGTGGCGGTAAAGGCGCCCAGATGCAGGAAGGCTGCCCGGCCGGTGAAAACCTGCGTATAGCCCCAGGCCATGGCGACAAGCGCAGCATAGAGGAGGGCCATGAGGCCCCAGGTATTCTTGCCGATCGGGGATTTGCAAAGCGTATCATAGATCAGCCAACCAACTGCAAGTGACGCCATTGAAAGCAATATTGCCTGCCAGTTTTCCATATCCAGCACGTGCCGATCGATGAGGAAAAGGTCAGCGCTGCCGTAGTAGACAATTGCCAGCATTGCGAATCCTGAGAGCCAGGTCGTGTAGCTTTCCCATTTGAACCAGGTCAGGTGTTCGGGCAGTTCGGGAGGGGCGACCAGATACTTTTGCATGCGGTAGAAGCCGCCGCCATGCACCTGCCATTCCTCACCCGCCACACCAGCGGGAAGGTTCGGCGCCTTTCGCAATCCCAGATCAAGCGCGATGTAGTAGAAAGACGAGCCAATCCACGCGATGGCTGTGATGATGTGAAGCCAGCGCACGGCCAGTGCAAGCCATTCCCAGACGATCCCGAGTTCGTACATATTGTTCCCCTTTTCCTCCCGATTTCACCATGGGAAAAAATTTGACCATTTGGAAGAAAAAAGTGCCGCAAGATGTGCACAAGGCAGAGATGTTTTAGATCGGGCATTGGCAATACAGGGAAATGTCCCGGGAAAAGCAGGAGTTGACCGTCATGAGTGCGGCCATTGAAACCATTATTCAGGCTGCGGGTTCTCATGATCCCAATGGTGTGTTGTTGGAAGAAGGACGCAAGCGCGCGGTTGGTGGTGCGCTAAATGAAGCCAGACAGCTTTTGGCGCGCCGATTGGAAATCGCCCCGGATGACGTAAAAGCGCTTCGGGTCATGGCCTTTGCCGAAATGGGCCTTGGCGATATGACGTCTGCTCACGAACATCTGCTGCATGCACAGGACGTGGAGCCCGATGATAAGGGCACTTTGGTCAATCTTTTTACGGTTTGCTACGAAATGGGTATGAGCGCCGACGCGGCGAAATATTCGGAGCGGGCGGTCAAGCTTTATCCTGATTGCGCCGAGGCGCATTTCTTTTTCAGCCGTACGGCTAAATATGACAGTGGCCACTGGCATATTCAGCCGCTTGAGGAGGCTTTTGCGAGGTCACGCCCGGGAAGCCATGACCGTAAGCTTTTAGGCTTTGCGATCTTCAAGGCGCGCCATGCATTGGGGCGCTATGAAGAGGCGTTTTCGGCGCTTGACGAGGCCAATGCCATCAAGGCCAAAGAATTGCCCTATGTGCCCGCGCTTGAGGAACAGAAGGTCATGGCGCTGATGGCCGCCTTTTCGCCAGATCGCGCCCGAGGTTTTTCCAAAGGCGGATATCGCGGCGTAAGCCCGATCTTTATTTTGGGTATGCCGCGGTCAGGTTCCACGCTGACGGAACAGATCCTCGCGAGCCACCCGGATGTCTTTGGCGGTGGTGAGGACAGTTTGGTCGAGACGATGGTTGTCAATAATTTCCTCGACAGAAGCGGCGAAATTGGATTGCCGGACATGAGCCTGGCGACGCCTGAACGGCTGAAAGCTGCGGGCCAGGCGCTTGCAGAAGAACATGCAAGGCGTGCAGGCGGCAATCGGCGTTATACAGACAAGAGCCTGCTTAATGTCTTTTGGGTTGGCTACATTATGGCCATGTTCCCAGAAGCGAAGATCATACATATGCGGCGCTCCCCGGCCGCTTTGTGTCTTTCCAACTATGAAGCCTCTTTTGAAAACAACGATATCCGCTTTATCTACGATCTTGAGGGGATCGCGCATCATATGGTTCTGCAGGAACGCATTATGGCGTGGTGGAAGGTGCTTTATCCCGGTGCAATACTCGACTTTTCCTATGAAGCGCTGACGCAGGATCAACAGGGTGAATCGGAGAGGCTGCTGGCCTTTTGCGGCTTGGACTGGAACGATGCGTGCCTGTCGTTCCACACAACGGAGCGGCGCGTGGCGACGCACAGCGCCGCGCAGGTCCGCCAACCCATATATTCAGGTATTGATCGCAAGACCGCGCATTATGAAAAGCAATTGGAACCCGCTTTCAGAATTTTGCGTGAGAACGGGCTTCTTTAGTTTAATCTGCGGGCGAGGCGAAGTCGCCGGATGAACCATAGGATCAGCATTGCGATAAGCACAACGAAAGCGGCGGTATCGAAAACCGACTTCAGGACTGTGTAGCGGCTTGCGGTTTCAACTGCTGTTGCGTTGATCGTGTCGGGTGTGGTGAGCAGTAGAGATCTGACTGCTCTGTTTTCCAGATAGTCGAAACACATGCCTGGTACGGCAACGATGGCAAACAGAAACTTCCAAACCTTGGTCAGTGGAACGAGGGCGGCGATTGCCAGACCTATCGTCAGCGCAAGGCCAGCCGGATATATTATATCAAGCCAGCGTTGTGGGCCGAGATAAAGCTTTCGGCCGTTCTCGCTCAAGGAAAGAATGAAGGCCATCGCCTCCTCGTAAGTATAGCCGGTTGGACGAAGATCGAATGGCACGAGACCGCCAGCTTCCTGTTGAATACTCGGCAATGTCCATACGAGCATGGCGGCATAGATGCCCATCGTTGCCAAAAAAATGGCCCAGAAAATAACCTTGAACGACTTCATGGACGTGATTTTCCAAAATTTCTGTCACGCACGCAGGAATTCAGGGCCGAATCCTGTGCTTGCAATTTCTAGTATAAGAATAAGGCGTCATTACATCTTTTGAGTTGATTCTTCCACCTTGCCGCTTTGAACGTGGGAAACGGCGTGAAATATTTCTGCGGTCGTCAGTGCAGCGATGACTTCGGGCCGTTTGTCGACTGACTTTCCGCCAATCGGCAGCGTCAGCCGGTCCATGACCATCGGTGGGATGTTTTGTCCACGCAGCCAGTTTGAAAAGGTTGCACGTTTGGTGGCCGAACCGATCATGCCGACATAGGCCAGATCGCCGCGTATGAGCGCTTCTGCCGCAATGAGGAAATCAAGCGCGTGATCATGTGTCATAATAACGATCGCAGAACCGGAAGGAGCTGTGGCTGCAAGCCTCTCGGGCATGGCAACGCATTGTGTCGTGACAGTTTCGGGCAGGCCGAGCAATTCGGCCTCGCGCGTGTCCACAACGATGACAGACAGCGGCAGGGGCGCAAGGGCCGAGGCTAGAGCCTTTCCGGTGTGGCCTGCGCCAAAGATATAGACACGCGGATAGGCGCTTCTTTCTTTCTGTAAACGGTTTTCCAGCGCGTCGATCGTGTCTCTTGTTGCAGGTACAAAATGGAGTGTAACCCGGCCGCCGCAGCATTGGCCGATTTCAGGGCCCAAAGGGATGTCCAGATCGTTGGTCCGGGCCTTGCCCGTCAGCATGGCGCGGGCATGGTCGATTGCGAGATATTCAAGCTGCCCGCCACCGATCGTTCCCAACTGGCCGGTTAAGGAGATCAGCATCCAGGCGCCCCTCTCGCGTGGGGTGGAGCCTTTGATGCCTGAAACCTCAATCAGGATAGACGGTTCCTCGTCCGCTCGGAATTTGTCTAGCGGTGTCGGCATGGTGTTCAGACCGCTTTCAGGCGCTCAACCGCCATTAGAATACGTTCAGGTGTGGCAGGCGTGTTGAGGCGCGGGCAGATTTTGTAGTCTGCGATACTGGCGACCGCCATGGAGAGGGCTTCGAGAACTGAGACCGGCAGCATGAGCGGCGGTTCGCCGACTGCCTTTGAGCGGCCAATTGTCGGTTCCTTGTTTTCTGACCACTCCGCCAATTGAACATTGAAGATTTCCGGCTTGTCAGAGGCAAGCGGGATTTTATAGGTGGATGGCGCGTGGGTCCGCAGCATGCCCTTGGAATCCCACCAGAGCTCTTCGGTGGTCAGCCAGCCGAGCCCCTGAATATAAGCCCCTTCGATCTGCCCAATATCGATAGCCGGGTTCAGACTGCTGCCGACATCGTGCAGAATGTCCGAACGGTTGACGATATATTCTCCGGTCAGCGTATCTATGGAGACCTCGGAGACCGAAGCGCCATAGGCAAAATAATAAAACGGACGCCCCGAGCCGCTGTCGCGATCCCAGTGGATTTTTGGCGTCTTGTAGAAGCCAGCGGCTGAAAGCTGGACGCGGGCGAAATAGGCCTCTCTGACCAGATCGGCAAAGGCGATTTCCTCGTTGCCGATACGAATTCGGTTTGGCAGGAAGACCACCTGATCTTTCGCAACGTTCCGACTTTCCGCCGCAAAGGCGACAAGGCGTTCCTTGATCTGGCGCGCGGCGTCATATGCGGCCATGCCGTTGAGATCCGAGCCAGATGACGCCGCCGTAGCTGAGGTGTTCGGAACCTTCGCCGTCGTCGTTGCGGTAATTTTCACCTGCTCGATATCAACCTGGAAACTATCAGCCAGTACCTGGGCGACCTTAGTGTAAAGGCCTTGACCCATTTCGGTGCCTCCGTGGTTCAAGTGAATGGAACCATCTTTGTAGACATGGACCAGAGCGCCCGCCTGATTGAAGGCAGTCAATGTGAAGGATATGCCAAATTTGACCGGGGTCAGGGCGATGCCCTTCCTGATGACCTTGCTTGTCTTGTTGAACTCTATGATGTTTGCGCGGCGGGCCTGATAATTCGAGCTTTCTTCCAGCTCTGCGACAATGCGCGGCATGATATTGTCTTCGACGGTCTGGTGATATGGCGTCACATCACGACCGGACCCGGTTTCGCCATAAAAATTCAGCTTGCGGATTTCGAGCGGATCTTTGCCAACGGCATAGGCCACTTCCTCAATGAAGCGCTCCGCGCCGACGAGCCCTTGCGGCCCGCCAAAACCGCGGAACGCTGTATTGGAAACCGTGTTGGTTTTTAGCGGCTCACTGAACAATTCAACATGCGGGTAGAAATAGGCATTGTCGGCATGAAAAAGCGCGCGGTCGGTGACCGGGCCGGAAAGGTCTGCGGAATAGCCGCAACGGGCTGCAAACGTGGCCTTGACCGCCTCAATACGCCCATCGTCGTCGTAGCCGATATCGTAATCAACCACGAAGTCGTGGCGCTTGCCGGTGCCTGCCATGTCCTCATCGCGGTCAAGTCGGAACTTTACGGCGCGACCGGTCTTGCGGGCTGCAACGGCCGCAATGCAGGCAAATTGCGCTCCTTGGGTTTCCTTGCCGCCGAACCCGCCACCCATGCGGCGGACATTGACCGTGACGGCGTTGGCGGGAACGCCAAGCACATGCGAGACCATGTCCTGAATTTCCGAAGGATGTTGGGTCGATGACCAAACGGTCATTTCATCGTCTTCGCCCGGAATGGCGAGCGCGATATGGCCCTCCAGATAAAAGTGTTCCTGGCCCCCAATCTCCATTTGTCCGCGAAGCCTGTTGGGGGCATTGGCGAGGCCGGTTGCAGCGTCCCCGCGCGCCAGCCGCAAAGGCTTCGTTACTAGCCCGGCTCCGTTCGCGCGTGCGCTTTTGACGTCAACAAAATGCGGCAGGTCTTCATATTCAATTTTCGCCAGTCGTGCTGCCTTGCGCGCTGCCGCGCGGGTTTCCGCCACCACGGCAAATGCCGCCTGTCCGTAAAACTCAACTTTGCCTTCGGCCAGTACCGGCTCGTCATGCAGGTGCGCGCTACTAATGTCATTTGAGGCGGGCATATCGCGCGCCGTTAGAACTGCGATAACACCCGGATAGGCTTCCACTGCAGACAGATCCATATGGGCAATGCGTGCGTGGGCGCGTTGCGTCATGCCAAGCGCTGCATGCAGCAGGCCTGTTGGTTCGGGGATGTCGTCAATATATTGAGCGCTTCCCGTGACGTGCTTGTGCGCGGAGTCGTGTTTCAGGTTTGCATGTATGGGACCGTTGATCCGCCGGGATTGATTGCTCGACATCGTCATATGACGGCCTCCCGAACTGTACTGCGTTGGAGTTCCTGGCCATCTTCTTGAGTCTCGTCAAAGAAACGCAGCATCAGATTGCCCGCTACCAGAGAGCGGTATTGCGCTGTTGCCCGCCAATCGCTTAGCGGTGTGTAGCAAGTCATCAGGACGTCACGCGCAGTTTTAGCCGTTTCGCGGGTCCAGGGCTTGTCTTTCAGGTAGTTTTCTAGGGTAGTTGCCCGCATGGGTGTTCCGGCCATGCCGCCGAAGGTGATGCGGGTATCGGCCACCGTATTGTTGGCATTAAGCGAGATTCGGAAAGCGCCGCACAGGGCTGAAATATCTTCATCCCGCCTTTTTGAAATTTTGTAGACCGCGAAGTGATCACCTTGCGGAAGTGTTGGGATCGTCAGGCTTTCCACAAATTCACCAGGCCGGCGATCCTGTTTGCCATATTCGATGAAATAGGCTTCGAGGGGGATGTTGCGAGCCCCCTTACTTGAGCGCAGACGCAATGTTGCGCCAAGGGAGATCAGAGGAGGCGGTGTATCGCCGATGGGCGATCCATTGGCGATGTTGCCGCCGATCGTGCCCATGTTCCGCACCTGCTGGCCGCCGACGCGGTAGAGAAGTTTGGCAAATTGCGGAAACCGCTTTTGCAATATCGGCAGCGCTTGCGTGTAGGTGACGCCCGCGCCGAGTGTCAAACCTCCAGGCGTTTCTTCAATTGTCTGAAGCTCGTCGAGATGGGAGATGAAGATAACGGGCGAGATGTCCCGCATCAGCTTCGTCACCCAAAGACCGGTATCGGTTGAACCGGCAACAACCGTTGCATTGGGTTCAGTTGCAAGCGCCTCTGCGAAATCAGCAAGGTTTGCAGGAACCACGAACCGTTCGGTTCCGGAGAATTGCCGTATTGTTTTTTTCGGGCGCAGGTTTTTGAGGGCTTTTATGATTTCCGTTCGTGCTTTCTCGACCGGGTCCACCAATGCGTCGGGCCGTGCTGTTGCGGCTTTTTGTGCGGCCTTGATGATTGATTCATAACCGGTGCAACGGCAGAGGTTCCCTTGAAGGGCAATCTCGATATCCGTCACACTGGGATTGGGATTGCTCATCCACAATGCGTAAAGCGACATCACTATGCCGGGCGTGCAAAAGCCGCATTGTGAACCGTGGCAGTCTACCATGGCCTGCTGCACCGGGTTCAGTTTGCCATCGTCCCTTGCAAGATGTTCGATTGTCACGACGTGGGTTGCTGAAAGCGACGCGACAAAGCGGATGCAGGAATTGACCGTTTCATAGACCAGTTCTCCGCCGACAAGTCGTCCAATCAGTACGGTGCATGCGCCGCAATCACCCTCGCCACACCCTTCCTTAGAACCTGTCAGGCGTCTTTTTTCTCTCAGCCAATCCAGTAGGGTCAGCGTAGGAGAGACATCGTTCAACGCGATCACCTCATCGTTGAGGATGAAACGGATCATCTGGGTTTGCGGCATATATTCTGTCCCCAATCAGGTCCGTGTGTTTCACGGGGTGAAGCTGTGATGTGCGCTGCGTCAATCAAGAATGCTAAAGCCAAAGGAAGTGAATTGGCAACGAAAAGTTTTCCAGCCGGTAAAAGTATTTCCCGCTGACTTCAAATGTTTGACAATCCTGCTGAGGACATATTTTAATCGGTTGAAAAGAGTAATTCGGGAGGCGTTTATGGCTGGATATGTATTGGCGATCGATCAGGGTACGACATCGAGCCGTGCGATTGTTTTTGATGGCGAGATGAAGATCGTCGGTTCCGGCCAAAAGGAATTCACGCAGATTTTTCCGGCGTCAGGTCTGGTGGAGCACGACGCAGAGGAAATCTGGGAAAGCGTCGTCTGGTCTATTGGCGAAGCTTTGAAAAAGGCGGGCATTCAGGCAAGCGATCTGGCCGCTATTGGAATCACCAATCAGCGCGAAACGGTGGTGGTGTGGGAACGCGATACTGGAAGGCCAATTCACAATGCCATCGTATGGCAGGATCGCAGAACGGCCGACTGGTGCGCCAAGGCCAAGAACGATGGTCTTGAAGAAACGTTCACTACAAAGACCGGCCTGCTTCTTGATCCCTATTTTTCAGGAACCAAGCTTTCCTGGGTGCTTTCCAATGTTGATGGAGCCCGTAAGCGTGCGGAAGCCGGGGAGCTTTGCTTTGGCACAATCGACACGTTTCTGATCTGGCGTTTGACGAAGGGCAGGTCTTTTGTCACCGATGCTACAAATGCATCGCGGACGCTCATCTACAATATCGCCGAAAATAGATGGGATGACGAGCTTCTGAAAATTCTCGATATTCCCGCCGCTATGTTGCCGGACGTGCTCGATTGTGCGGCTGATTTTGGCGTGGCCGACGCATCGGTAATAGGAGCCGATGTTCCGATACTCGGTGTTGCAGGTGATCAGCAGGCGGCCACGATCGGACAAGCCTGCTTTGAACCGGGCATGTTCAAATCCACCTACGGGACGGGATGTTTTGCGCTTCTGAATACCGGTGGCGATATGGTTCGCTCGAAGAACCGGCTTTTGACGACAATTGCCTACCGGCTGGACGGTGAAACGACCTATGCGCTCGAAGGGTCTATTTTCATTGCGGGAGCAGCCGTGCAGTGGCTGCGTGACGGGCTGAAAGTGATCAAGGACGCTTCTGAAAGCGGTAAATTGGCTGATGAGGCAGATCCCAATCAGGATGTTTATCTGGTGCCTGCATTCACCGGTCTTGGCGCCCCACATTGGGACCCTGATGCGCGCGGAGCAATATTCGGCATGACGCGCAATACCGGACCGGCAGAGATTGCGCGTGCGGCGCTTGAAGCCGTCTGTTACCAGACACGCGACCTTCTGGAAGCCATGAAAGGTGACTGGAAGGGTGGGGAAGGAGACACGGTATTGCGGGTCGATGGCGGTATGGTTGCTTCTGATTGGACCATGCAGCGCCTTGCCGACCTGCTGGACGCGCCGGTGGATAGGCCGACAATTCTGGAAACAACTGCTCTGGGGGCCGCTTGGCTGGCTGGTTCGCGGGCCGGGGTTTGGCCATCGAAAGAAGATTTTGCCAAGCGCTGGGCGCGTGATCGCCGTTTTGAGCCGCATATGGAGGAGGCGACGCGCAACGCCAAGGTCAGCGGCTGGAAGGATGCGGTTCGCCGAACCCTGAGCTGATCGGCCTCGCCGGGTTTTTGCCCGGCCATTTTCCAGAAAAGCGTTGACGTATGACCGATGAGCAGGCATTTCGGCCTTCGCAACGAGGGGCGGCGCAATGATTGTTTCCACTGAAGAAGAGCTTGAGGGCCTGAAAGAGATCGGGCGCATCTGCGCCAATACGATCAAGATCATGTCAGAGGCGATGCAGCCGGGCATGACGACCCGCGAGCTTGACGACATTGGGCGCAAATATCTGGAGGCGCAGGGCGCGCAATCAGCACCTGAATTCTGCTACCAGTTTCCCGGCGCGACCTGCATTTCAATCAATGAAGAAGTTGCGCATGGCATTCCCGGCGACCGCGTGATTGCCGCCGGGGATCTGGTGAATATCGACGTGTCAGCGGTCAAGAATGGATATTTTGGCGATACTGGCGCGTCATTCGGTATTGCGCCGGTCGCTACCAAAATGGCAAAGCTGCTGCGGGATGGAAAGCGCGCCATGTGGCTCGGTATCAATCAGGTGAAGCCGGGCGCGAAGCTGGCCTCAATTGGCAACGCCATTGGAAAATTCGCCGACAAGAATCGCTATACGTTGATCCAGAACCTCGCCAGTCATGGCATTGGGCACTCATTGCATGAGGAACCGAAGGAAATTTCAACCTGGCCGGATGAGTCCGAGCGACGCATCATGAAAGAAGGGCAGGTTTTCACAATCGAGCCATTCCTCTCGCAAGGGGCTTTATATGCTGAGGACGGTGATAAGGACGACTGGACCCTGTTTGCCATGCCCAAGGCGTTGACCGTTCAGTTCGAACATACGCTGGTTGTCACCAAGAACGGGCCCTTGATCCTGACGCTCGCTGACTGACCGGCGGCTACTTTTATCGCCAATGTAGATAGGAACTTCAGTTTATTTGACTTGAGCGGACATCAAAGGCCGTGCAAAAAGCTGATCATGCTTAGTCAGCCACCGGTCGATAACCGAGTTCTTTTTAAAGCCGCAGTCGGTGGTGCACTGGCCATGGCGCTGGCGATGGGGCTGGGTCGCTTTTCTTATACACCCATTTTGCCTTCCATGATTTCGGGCCTAGGTTTGTCGGCATCCGATGCTGGATTGATTGCTTCCGCCAATTTTGCCGGGTACCTCATCGGTGCTATTCTGGCAGCATATGGTTGGGCGTCGGGTCGGGAAAGAACCGTTGCGCTTTCCGCTCTGGCGGGGACCGTCGTTTTACTCGCCGCGATGCCCATTTTTGCCAGCATTTCAGCGTTTCTTGTGATCCGTTTCCTTGCTGGCGTGGCAAGTGCGTTCGCAATGATTTTCACCACATCGCTTGTCATGGGTTTGCCAGGAGCGGCACATCGTCAGCAGGCCGTCCATTTTGCAGGGGTGGGCGTGGGTATTGCGTTGTCGTCGTTGTTGGTTGTGCTCGTGCCGCTGATTTCGTCCAGTCTGGCAAATTGGCAGGTAGCCTGGATTGCCATGGCTGTTGCGGGAGCTGTGGCATTTCTTATTGTGACGAGGTTGATCCCGGCACCCATGCGCCATGTTGGTGGGGCTTTGCGCGAGCCCGCACTTTCTTGGCGGCTGCCCCTTGTGCTGGTAACGGTTTCATATGGGCTTTTTGGTTTTGGCTATGTCATCACGGCAACCTTCCTGGTCACGATAGCACGTAGCAATGAGGCGGGGCCGCTAATGGAGTTTTCCAGCTGGTTCGTGACCGGGCTAGCTGCCGCAGTTTCGTTATTTTTCTGGCGGCCATGGATCAAAAGGGCAGGGCTTGCCGCAACCTATATTACCGGGGTGACCGTTGAGGCCCTGGGTGTGCTTGCAACGGTTGCGTTGCCGCAGGCAGTGGCGCCTGTCGTTGGCGGTCTGTTGTTTGGCGGAACATTTGTCATGGTGACTGCGATCGGTTTGCAAATCGGCAGAACGAAAGCACCCGACAGTCCGCGCAAGGCCCTGGCGGTAATGACGGCGGCTTTTGGTGTGGGGCAGATGACCGGACCGTTTGTGGCCGGATGGATTGCTGAAAGGACCGGAGATTTCAGCGCTGCCACTGTAACCGCCGCCGTTGTTTTGGCGGCTGCCGCTTTGCTTGCGATGCCCTTGCTTTCAAACAAATTCCGCGTCTAGGCGCGCGTCATCACTCTCAATTACAAATTGGTCATAATGCCTTCGCCGCCATTGCAGCGCCTTATTTTCTGAAATAGTTTCCGGCCAAATTGATATCGGGCAAATGTGCCTGAAAATAAGGGGTCCGGAATTGTTTCAATCTTTCTTTCCCACGCCGCGCTATTTCTTCCCTTCAGTCCTGCTTTGGGTGTTGCTGGCGATTTTTGTCTGGTTCGGGCTGTTAAGCGGCCATCCGGGTATGCTTGAACTGGCGGCAAAAATTGCGCCGACTGTTACCGACCCAAACAATCCGCCTTTCATTACGCCTGATCGTGTCGCGATTTACGGTTATGTTCTGTTAACGGGTATCTTGTTTGGGTTGTTCTGGACGTTTGCATCGAACAATCCATGGCGCATCTGGTCCGTGTGGGGCTCCATTCTCATTGTGGAATCGAGCTATTTTAACATTCAAATCGATGTCTATCTGAACGACTGGTTCGGCACCTTTTTTGACATTATCCAGGTTGCGCTTGGCGGGCAGCAGAAGGTCGACATCAACGACTATTATGCGCAGATAGTGTCTGTGGCCGGTATTCTCGTCGTCAATATCGCTGCGCTGGTCTTGTTGAGCTTTTTCGTTTCCCACTACATCTTCCGCTGGCGTACCGCGATGAACAATTTCTACGTCTCGCATTGGCCAAAGCTACGCACCATTGAGGGCGCTTCACAGCGTGTTCAGGAAGATACCATGAACTTCGCGCAAATCGTTGAAGGGTTGGCCGACAGTTTCATTTCCTCCGTCATGACATTGATTGCGTTCCTGCCGGTGCTTTGGGTGCTTTCGGCAAAAGTCACCGAGCTGCCCTTTGTCGGTCAGATTGACGGTTCCCTTGTCTTCCTTGCGCTGATTTCTGCAAGTTTGGGAACGGTTTTGCTGGCGCTTGTCGGGGTCAAGTTGCCTGGATTGCAGTTTAAAAACCAGCGTGTTGAGGCGGCATATCGTAAGGAGCTTGTCTACGGAGAAGATTTCGAGGATCGCGCCGAACCGTTGGCGCTGGCCGATCTCTATTCCAACGTACGCAAGAACTACTATCGGCTCTATTTCCACTACATGTATTTCAATGTTGCCAAGTGGTCCTATCTGCAGGGCGCAACATTTATACCGCTTTTTGCACTCGGTCCGACAATCGTCTCCGGTACGATTACGCTCGGTATCTTCCAGCAGATCCGCAACGCCTTTGATCGGGTCGATTCGTCCTTCCGCTTCTTCGCGTCAGCTTGGACAACGATCGTTAACTTGCTCTCGATCTATAAACGTCTGCGCGCTTTCGAAGCGTCGATCTACGACCAGCCGCTGCCAGATATCGATCTGGAATACGCGGCTTCCGGCGGACGGGAAGACTGACCCGCTGCTATTGGCTCGGGCCGCTGATGGTGGCGGCCTGACCGGACTTGTCTTTCAGACGTGCAAGTGCCTCGGCATAGCTGAGGCATTTGACGTCTGGTTTTGAACAGACATCGGCTGTCAGCCGGTCCAGTGCGCGCCAATAAGCGCCTCCATTCATTTCGACGAAGTGAAAGCCGAATTGGAGGGGAACGCGGTCGGTGGAATATTGCTTGTCAAATTCGGCGCGGAAAGCCTGATAGGCGCGTTCCTCGAACTCGGCGCTTCTCTCTTCATTTTCGACCGCATGGGAGTGGCGCATATAGAGATTGTAATCCATGGCTATGATGCGTCTTTTTCGCGGCCCCTCCGGGATGAGGGGCAGCGAAAAGCGCGTAATGCCTGACCCAGATTCCGGCAATACCGGGCCTCGCGATACGAGGCTGGCATCGTAGGTGAAACCGGCTCCGGTGAGGGCAGGGGCCAGGCCTGGACTGACTGAGAGATAGGGCGCTCGAAATCCAATGACTTCATTTTCAACGAAACTGTCCCAGCCTTCCGGCTTGTCGGAGCCTAGCTGATTGGCCTCGTAGACGGATTTCATCACATTGCGAAAGACGGCAAGTTCTTTTGCCCAATCTTGCTTCGACCAGTTGCCGCCGTCAAAATGGCCGCAGGCATGGCTGGCAATCTCGTGACCGGTCTTATGTGCTCGCCAGATATTGGCAAGACGGGCCTTAACCTCCTCCGTGTCTTGGGCAAAGCCGACATTGGAGCGGCCCTTTGAATGATGTGGTGCACGGTAGGCCGCACGTTCGGCGCTACTCATTAAAAAGACACAGGACAGGAAATAGGTGAAATGCGCCTTATTACGTGCCGCCATCTCAAGGCTTTTTTCCCAAAGCGTGTTATCCGCCGCACCGTCGAATGAGATGATGACTAATTGATCGGGCTTTTCTTCAGCCGCAGCCGTCTGGCCCTGAATGACAGCGAGCGTGGATAGAAAAAGAGCGAATTTCTTCATGGGGCATTTTGTCCTGTTTGCCTTCTCCTGCAGTTTGATTGGGGCAATCCTTTGTTCGACGCTGGAATTCTTCCGACTGAAAGGCTATCCAACCTTAAAAAGAGGATTGCTCCATGTTTTTTTTCGTTTTCGCTTTATTGCTTTTCCTGATCACACATTCGATCCGCATTGTCGCGCCGGGTTGGCGTGAGGCGATGATTGATAAAATTGGGCAGGCGGCCTGGCGCGGCATCTATTCGGTTGTATCGATTACCACGCTGGGACTCTTGATTTACACGTTTGCGGCTTCCCGCAGCGTGACACCGGTGCTTTATTCACCGCCGGTCTGGTTCGCGCATGTAACGCTTCTTTTGATGTTGATTGCCGTTATCTTGTTGATGGTATCCATCCTGCCGGCGGGTCGGCTTGCCGTTTGGACAAAACATCCAATGCTCGCTTCAGTTAAGGTTTGGGCACTGGCCCATTTGCTGGCTAACGGCGAGGCCAATTCGGTTCTGCTTTTTTCCGGATTTTTGATTTGGGCCGTTACTGCCCGGATTTCGGCAAAACGACAGAAGGTGGAGCCTCGATCATTCAAATCAATCAAATGGGATGTAATTGCTGTTGTTTCCGGCGCGGCCTTTTACGCGGTCTTTGTCATGTTCTTGCATGAAATTCTAATCGGGGTTTCTCCGCTGGCCATGGTCGGAGTTTGATGAAATGCCGGTGCCCCCCTTACAAGCGTTGAAAAATGGGGTAGAAGGCGCGGCACATTGAATTGAATAAAAGGCCGGCCTGACCGGGAGCATATGCAAATGGCAAATGAAGAAGACAGCTTTATCCGCGAGGTGAATGAAGAGCTTCGCTCAGACCAGATGAAGGCGATCTGGAAGCAGTATGGCAAGCTTCTGATTGCCGCTGCTGTTTTGATCGTCGTTGGTACGGCTGGTTTTCGCGGATACCAATATTGGGTGGAAACGCAGGCTTCGGCGTCTGGTGACCGTTTTCTGGCAGCCATGAAGCTGGCCGAAGACAACAAACAGGACGAGGCCAAAGCCGCCCTGGATACGCTGGCCAAGGATGGTTTTGGCGCTTATCCCGTTTTGGCGCGCATGCGCGAAGCGACGCTGACAGCGGAAAAGGGGGATAAAAAGGCTGCTGCTGACGCGTTCGCAGTGATTGCCAAGGACACATCCGTACCGGAAGCAATTCGAGATACGGCGCGTCTTCGCGCTGGTTGGCTGATGATCGACGAAGGGACCTATGAGGAGGTCTCCGCGCAGGTGGAGGAGTTGGCCACGCCGCAAAATCCGATGCGTCATTCAGCACGTGAAGCTCTTGGTCTTTCGGCATATAAGGCTGGCGACTTTGCGCGCGCCAAAGAGTGGTTTGAGGCTATTGCGAACGACGCCCAGACGCCGGGCAACGTGGCAAGCCGGGCTCAGATCATGCTTGATCTCATGACCTCAAGCGGCAAGGTGTCGTAACCACAATGAGCTTCACCGTTGCGATTGTTGGTCGGCCCAATGTGGGCAAGAGTACTCTTTTCAACCGGTTGGTTGGGAAGAAGCTAGCGCTTGTTGATGATACACCTGGCGTAACGCGCGACCGCCGACCGGGCGACGCGCGGCTGGACGATTTACGGTTTACGATTATCGACACCGCCGGGCTTGAAGAAAGCGGTGAGGAGACACTCGAAGGCCGCATGCGGGCGCAGACGGAAGCCGCGATCGACGAGGCCGACATGACGCTGTTTCTCGTTGACGCCAAGATGGGGCTGACGCCACACGACAAAATGTTCGGCGAAATTCTCCGTCGGCGCGGTAGACCGGTGGTGCTTGTTGCTAACAAGGCTGAAGCCCGCGGTTCAGACGGTGGGTTCTATGACGCCTATACGTTGGGGCTGGGTGAGCCCGTGCCCATTTCCGCTGAGCACGGCCAGGGCCTGCACGATTTGCGCGACGCTATCGTAGAGGCGATCGGCGAAGAGCGCGCTTTCGCAGTGCACGAAGAAGCCGAGACGGATGTCGCCATCGAGAAGGGTGAACTCGATGAGGATTTTGACGAAGAAGCCGCCTATGACGATAGCAAGCCGCTGCGCGTGGCGGTTGTCGGTCGCCCGAATGCTGGCAAGTCCACACTGATCAACCGCTTCCTTGGCGAGGATCGCCTCCTGACCGGGCCGGAGGCGGGCATTACGCGCGATTCCATTTCCGTTAACTGGGAATGGCGCGGGCGCATGATCAAGATGTTTGATACGGCAGGTATGCGGCGCAAGGCGCGCGTTCAGGAAAAGCTGGAAAAGCTTTCGGTGGCCGATGCGCTGCGTGCGATCAAGTTTGCCGAGACGGTCGTTATTGTCTTTGACGCGACCATCCCGTTTGAAAAGCAGGACCTGCATATTGCCGACCTGGTGTTGCGTGAAGGGCGGGCAGCCGTTCTGGCGTTCAATAAATGGGATATGATTGAGGATCGGCAGGAGGTTCTGGCCGATCTTCGCGAAAAGACCGAGCGGCTATTGCCGCAGGCTCGCGGTATCAGGGCTGTCACTATTTCCGGGCAAACAGGTGAAGGCCTCGACCGGTTAATGCAAGCCGTGATTGATACGGATAAGGTGTGGAACAAGCGCATTTCGACAGCCAAGCTTAACCGTTGGCTGGATGTGCAGCAAATCCAGCATCCGCCGCCCGCCGTTTCCGGCCGGAGGTTGAAGCTTAAATACATGACGCAGGTTAAGGCCCGTCCGCCCGGCTTCATGATATCCTGTACACGTCCCGACGCTATTCCTGAAAGCTATACCCGTTACCTGATCAACGGGTTGCGCAAGGATTTCGATATGCCGGGCGTGCCAATCAGGCTCTACTATCGTGCGGCAGACAATCCGTTTGCCAATCGTAAAAAGAAACGTTGATCTTTAATTTGGACTGAACGCCCGTTAGTTCTGGTTTGCGTCGTTGTCTTTTGGACGGCTCGTCGCATTGTCATTTGCTGAAACGGCATTTTCCCAAAACTGAATGGCGGCCGCCCGCCAAGTGTAGGTTTCCGCAAGCGAGCGTGCAGCCTCGCTGGAACATTGCAATGCTAATCGAGCAGCTTTCTGCAGATCGTCGTCCAGGCAACCCGCCTGCAAATGACCGCCGAGAATGTCGACAGGCCCCATGACGGGATAGGCTGCGACCGGAACGCCGGATGCAAGCGACTCAAGGATAGTATTGCCAAATGTGTCTGTCTTCGAGGGGAATACGAAAACGTCAGCCTGCGCGTAGGCCTCGGCTAGATCATTACCGGTTTTCACACCAGTGAAATGCGCGTCGGGGTGCTTACGTTCGAGCTCGGCGCGTGCCGGGCCGTCGCCAACAACGACCTTGGAACCGGGAAGTTCCAATTCGAGAAATGCAGGCAGGTTCTTTTCTACTGCTACGCGACCAACGGTCATGAAAATGGGGCGTGGCAAGCCAAACGGGCTTGGCTGTTTTTCTCTGGGATGGAAAAGTTGGGTGTCGATGCCACGCGACCAGCGTTTGAGGTTCTTGAAGCCTTTTTCGTCAAGTTCGCGTTCGAGACTGCCGGTTGCCACCATGCAGGCGTTGCCGGCATTGTGAAACCGCCTCATGAAGCCATAGAGAAGCTTTTCCGATACCGGCCAGCGTGCAGAAACATATTCCGGAAAACGCGTATGATAGCTACTGGAAAAGGGCTTTCCATTCTTCTTGCACCAGCGCCTCGCAGCCAGCCCGAGAGGTCCTTCGGTTGCAATGTGAACGAAGGTCGGCTCCTGAAATGAGAGGAGCTCGGCCACCTTTCCCGGGCGGCCAACCGCCAGCCGAATTTCGGGGTAGGTGGGACAGGGAATGTTGCGAAACATTTGCGGCGTAATGAGGTTCACCTCAATGCCCATGGCTGAAAGCTCGCTGACCGTATTTTCTATTGAGCGGACTACGCCGTTGATTTGAGGGTGCCAAGCATCTGTAATAATTGTTATTTTCTGCATCGCGGTTCCGATTCGGCGTCCTGTCTTCCCGCGGGTATGGCAGAATTATGTGATGCTAATATTACAATAATGGCTGGTTTGATGCAGGCTTTGCAAACGTTCGGACGTTGGAGGCCCTTTATGGGCTTTGCCGAATGCCAAATGATCGGGAGTTGACAATTGTATGGTAGTTCTGTCTAGGCTGCCTCCGATCTTCCTTTTGCCGAAGACCAATCTAAGCAATTTCGAACAGACAGAGTGTTTGCGGTTCCGTGTCTGCATCTAGATCACGGACATTCCCCAACGTGTCGCCACGGAGTTTGTATGACTACGATTATCAGCCAGAATGGCGCCTCGCCCGATTGGTGGAGGGGGGCGGTTATTTATCAGGTCTATCCGCGTTCCTTTCAGGATACGAACAGTGATGGGCTTGGCGATATCAACGGGGTTACACGACGCCTGCCGTATATAGCTTCATTGGGCGTTGACGCCGTCTGGCTGTCGCCCTTCGTCAAGTCGCCTCAGGCTGATATGGGCTATGATGTTTCTGACTATTGCGATGTTGATCCTATTTTCGGGACATTGGATGATTTTGACCGGATGGTGGCCAAAGCTCATGAGCTAGGCCTCAAAGTGATGATTGACCAGGTGCTTTCACATTCCTCCGATCAGCACCCCTGGTTTAAGGAAAGTCGTTCTAGTCGCGATAATTCAAAGGCGGACTGGTACGTATGGGCGGATCCCAAACCCGATGGGTCTGCGCCGAATAACTGGTTGTCAATTTTTGGCGGTCCGGCGTGGGAATGGGACGGCATCCGCAAGCAATACTATATGCACAATTTCCTGGCCTCGCAGCCCGACTTTAATTTTCATAACAAGGACGTGCAGGACGCATTACTCGACACCGTGCGCTTTTGGCTGGAGCGTGGCGTAGATGGTTTCCGGCTCGATACTGTGAATTTTTATTTTCACGACGAAATGCTCCGGGATAATCCGCCATTGATCCCCGATCCGGACGCAACGGCGAATGATGCGCCCGACGTGAACCCTTACGGAATGCAGGATCATCTCTTCGATAAGACGCAGCCTGAAAATCTGGCTTTTCTGCAACGCTTCCGAGCCTTGCTTGACGAGTATGGCGGGCGCACATCCGTTGGTGAGGTGGGCGACGGGACACGTGGCTTGCGGACGGTTGCGCAATATACCGGTGGTGGCGACAAGTTGCACATGTGCTACACATTCGATCTTCTCGGCCCCACGTTCACTGCGGAGCATATCAGGCGTTCGGTGCAGGCTTTTGAGGATCAGGTGAAGGATGGTTGGATATGCTGGGCGTTTTCCAATCACGATGTGGAACGGCACGTTAGCCGGTTTTCGATCAGCGACGCGGTGCAGGAAAAGGTGGCCAAGTTGGCAATCAATATCTTGGCCTCTCTGCGCGGCTCGATCTGTCTTTATCAAGGCGAAGAATTGGGACTTTCGGAAGCGCAAGTGGCGTTTGAAGATCTGCAGGATCCCTATGGAATTCGCTTCTGGCCTGCATTTAAGGGACGTGATGGGTGCCGCACGCCAATGCCCTGGGTCGGTAATAAAAAAAATGCGGGATTTTCTGATGCCGCCAAGCCATGGTTGCCAGTGCCTGAAGAACATTATGCGCTGGCTTCAGACAGGCAGTCTGGTGTGATGTCATCCGCGCTGGAGCACTATAGGGCGATGCTGCAATTCCGCCGCGCATATCCTGCGCTCAGAGATGGCGATGTTCGATTTATCGAGGGAAACAGCGATCTGCTTGCGTTTACGCGTGAAAAGGCGTATCAAAAGCTGCTTTTTGTGTTCAACCTGAACGACAATCCGCAAGAGTTCGTTTTATCCAGAGATTATGTCGACGCCCAGCCGGTTGAGATGCCGGGCTCGGAAGCCGTGCTTGCTGATGGCGCGGTGTCTCTTGAGGGGTACAGTTGTTATTGCGCGCAGTTCGCGTGAGTTGATTTAGCTCTTGCGGCCTGTGCTTTTCAGGCTGCGCTTGCCTGCGCTGCAAATTTTTCATGCAGCGCCTCGCGATCGAACGGTTTGAGCAAAATGTCGTCAGCGCCGATACGTCTGCCAGTCATCAAGGTTTTCAGGTCGGCCTCGACAACGCAATAGAAAATACGGGTCAGCTCACCGCCCGGTAGGGATCTGATACTGGTGATAATATCGGCTGCGCCATCCATTTTTGCGTCCAGAATGACGAATTCTGGCAGTTCCTTGAACGCACGGGCAATTGCTTCGTTTGCGGACGCCGTATCGAACACTTCCAGATCCAGGGCCGTCAGGATACGTTTCGCGACTTTTCGTACGATATCCGATTCATCGGCCACCATAACCTGAGGCATAGACTAGCTCCACTCAATTGATATCCACGAATTCTCGCCGGTCTCACAACCGGTGAATATCGATCTTGCTATGGAGCTATTAAATTTCTTCTAAGGTTGATGTTGCAGTTTTAGCTAGCCGGGATCATTGCGGCTGTGAAGATGATCTCTTCGCCAGTCTCGGCTACGCTGATACTCATACCCGCTTCGTCCGCCAGAAGCAGCGTGTAATAGGGTTGGATGGAATGGGCATCCACGGCTTCCTGGGGATTGCCGGTGTGCAACTCGGTAAATTTCGCCGGCACACGCATCATTCGTCCCTTGGCGATGATCGTAAATTTCGCGTCGAATTCCGGTTGCTCAAGCGTGATATCGAGATTTCCGCCTCGCGGAATCGCCCCGTACGCCAAAAGGAACATGTTGAGCAGGAGCTTGACGCGGTTTTTTGCAACAATGGCCCTTGGTCCGCTCCAGGTGATTTCGGTCTTCTTCTCCGCCTCAGCGAAGTCCCGTGCGGCCTTTTCAGCCTCACCGGTGTCAATGGATGCCCCGATGGAACCGGAAGCGCCAAATGCCAGCCGGGCGAATTTCAATCTGACAGAAGCATTGAGCGCGCTGGAGCGGATGAGGTCCATGGCTTCGACATCGGCTCCGCCTTCGTCGAGCAGCTCAAGTCCGTTATTGATTGCGCCGACCGGCGAAATAACGTCGTGGCAAACGCGGCTGCACAACAGAGCCGCGAGATCGGGACCAGACAATGTCAGATTCGGATTTTTCGCCATGTAAATCTCCCGGGCGTTGCATGGGCGCGACAAGGCTTTCCGCGTGGTGTCGGAGTCGGCGACCTTCGTGCCATAAAGACACCACATTTGGTAAACGGATTGTTAACGGGATCAAATCATTATGGGCCGCAAATGCGTTTGACGCATAAATTCAATCCGGCTCGCGGCTGCTGCGCCAGCTGCTCCGGCCCAGAAATCAAGGACGGAAAACATGATGCGTCTTTCAACTTTTATCGCACCGGTTCGCATGGCGGTTGTGGCTCTGACTTTTGCGCTTGGAACGGTTCTCCCAGGTCAGGCGATATCGGCCAACGATTCAGGCCAATATTCCATGCAGGAAATCATCGATGCGGGACATGGCTTCTTCGGGAATGTCAGTAACGGTTTCGGTAAGGTCATCGAAAGCGCGTTCCAGAAATACGGTCTGCCGAATGGTTACATTCTCGGGCAGGAAGGTGGAGGCGCTTTTATTGCCGGTGTGACCTACGGTGAGGGCGAACTGGTAACCAAGAACGCTGGCAGCTATCCGCTCTTCTGGCAGGGGCCTTCTCTCGGCATCGACTACGGTGTCAACGGCGACCGGGTTATGATGCTGATCTATAACCTGCCTGACGTGAATTCCGTTTATAAACGCTTTGTTGGTGTGTCGGGTTCGGCGTATGTCGTTGCAGGGGTAGGGATGACAGTTCTCCGTAACAAGGATGTCTTGATCGTCCCGGTTCATACAGGTGTGGGCGCAAGACTTGGCGTCAATATCGGCTACCTGAAAGTGACGGCGCAACCGACCTGGAATCCTTTCTGAGGAATGCATTGATGGGTGTCGCGCATTGGCGACATGGAGCAACAACAGATTGCAATGGGGTACAGATACCCTTGTTCGAAATCGCTGTCCGTGCATTATGAGCCTCAATCGAAGCAGCGCCGGTTCTCAAGGTGAAGAGTCGGTGCGGAGGATGAAAGCAAGCACAGCGTGATTGAGGCGGTTCTACTCTTTTTTCTTGGTTTTTTGAGTGCTGCCTTTTTGGCATTTCTTGTTGCGCCTTCCATTCAGCGCCGTGTTGTCGCTTTTACCGAGAATCGGTTGAAGGCGACCTTGCCGATCAGTCAGCAGGAACTGAAGGCGCAGAAGGACATGGTACGGGCGCAATATGCGGCCGAGAATGCAAAACTTTCCCAAGCTGTCATTCGTGAGCGTGAACGTAGTGTTGAGGCGCGCCGGCAGGTTGAGGGAATGGCTGCGGCCAGTCAGGCGCTTGCTGCCGAAAAAGCTGATCTGGAAGCCCTCCGCGACGAGATGGAAAATGAAATTCGCGAACTGCGATCGGCGTTGCGGAGTGACGACGCGGAGCGGCTGGGACTAAGGGCAGAGTTAGCGGCGGCAAAATTTACAGCAAACGAGGATGCAGCGAAAATTAGAGACATAGGCGATAGACTGGCGCATCTGTCTGAAATGTTTGATTCGGCCAAGATTGAGTTGGCCGCCCGCGATACCGAACTCGAAGGCACACATGCCTCGTTTAATGCATTCAAGGCGGAACGTGACAAGGCGCGGGAAAAAGAGCGTGAGGCCGACGAAAGGGCACTCGCAGCGGAGACCCGACTTTCCCGTGAAGTGAACAAGGTCTTGCGGTTGCAGGACAGACTTGACAGAGAGCTGGCGGAAAATGTGCGGCGCGAAACAGCCATGTCACGCAGGAGCGCAGAGGTTGCACGCTTGAAGGAACGGCTGAAAACAGCCAATGCACAGGCACGCAAGGCTTTGCGTGCCTTGAAGGATGCAGGTATCGACTTGCAGATCGATGTGCAGGACGAGCCATCAGTTGAGGCCGATGATATAGATCAGGGCATTGCGGAAGCGGAAAGGTTGATGGAGTCTGATATGGCTGAAATGCAGGTCGCAGAAACGCCGCTTGATCCGGAGGTCTTAACCGCGCAGCTCCATGCTGATGAAGGCGCTGTATCTGAAACGTTGCTTCAGGAGCCAGGGCCGGAAGACGACGAACATATGCGTGAGGAGATCGCCTCTATTGCCGCCCGCATGGTTGCGCTGACGGCAGCGCGTGAAGGTGAGAACTCGCCTCTCAAGCCGGTCCTTTCCGGTGAGCGCGATAAGGGTAAGTCAGGGCGCGTGAGCCTGGGCAAGCGGGCCTTTCGCTTGTTGCAGGGCGACGCACAGTAATACCAACGGTCATTGGCACCGGTTCAATTTTCAAAAAGCTTCATCGCGTTCGCTGTTTCATAGAGTGCGATCCCGGCTGCCGTCGCCACATTCAGGCTATCAAGGCCGGGCACCTGTGGAATATAGGCGGTGTTGATGTGCGATAGGAGATCTGCAGGCAAGCCTTCACCTTCCGTGCCGAGGATCAGCGCTGCGCGGTCCGTCGGAGAAATCGCTCGTATATTGGTCTGGCCGGAGGGAGACAGGCCCCAGAACTGAAAGCCATGTTTAGTCAGGCTTTCCAACGCCTCTTCCAGACTGCCGCCACGCGTGAAAGGGACCGTCAGAACGGATCCCACGGAGACACGGATGGCTTTTCGGTATAGCGGATCACAGGACGTTTCATCGAGAATGACATGACGGACGCCAAACGCTGCCGCGTTGCGAAAAATGGCCCCTGCATTGTCGTGATTTGAAAGACCCTGGCAAACCGCAACAAGAGCTTTTGGGGGTAATTTGGCGAGTGTTTCGTCCAGCGTTGGTTGGGTCAGTTTTTGTCCCAAGCCCAACACGCCTCTATGCATATGAAACCCCGCAATTGCGTCCATGATTTCAGCACTAGCGACATAGACCGGGATATCTTCAGGAAAGTCCGCCAAGAGATCGGCCAGACCGGCAACGCGGTTTTCCAACAGCAGAATTTTGCGCGCCTTAAAACGCGTTCCCTCACGATGGGCCTTCGCCAGCATACGCAGGACAACCGTACCTTCTGCAATGAAGCTGCCATGATTACGGGCAAGGTCGCGTTCACGAATACGGGTAAATTCTGCAATGGCAGGGTCGTTCGGGTCGATGATGCGAATGAAGGCCCGCTCCGTCATGTCATTGTTTGCCAACCGTTACGTCTGCAACAAGTGAAGAGCTTGTTATATCAAAAATATAGGCTTTTCTCTTTCCACCGGCGTCTTCACCGAAGAATAGAATACGGTTGCCTGACAGTGCAGTGGAGGTAACCTTAAAGCCAGACGGCAGTTCAACCGTTGCTTCAACAGGTGTGGCTGAGTGCGCGGAATTTTCTGCTGTCGGTGTTGTGATCTGCGTGGGCTGGTTTGCCTTGTAGACAATTGCGGCCAGGACAGCCATAAGACCGGCGACCATGATGCCGATTGAAACAAGCAGCAGGCGGATCATTTTACGGCGGACTTTCTCCAACGTTGGATCCAGCGGCGTTTCGTTTTCGTCAATCTGGTCGGTTGTCATCATGCAGCTTTCTTGGGGTCGATGGAATGAGTGCTTCATTTAGCGAAGCTGGAACAGATAGGAAAGTCCTTGTAGCAGATGAAAACGCTGCTGGAAGGCTGGATGTCTGGTTGACGGATGAGCTTGGAGCGGAATTCTCGCGCAGCCGGGTGAAGGCGCTGGTGAAACAGGGAATGGTCACCGTCAATGGTGTGCGGGAATGTGAGCCCAATTGCAAGATTCGCCCCGGCGACGAAGTGACGATCCTGTTGCCTGAGCCAGAGGATCCAGAACCCAAAGGCGAAGATATACCGCTTGATATACTATACGAAGACGATGATCTGATCGTGATCGTGAAACCGGCCGGCCTTGTTGTTCATCCCGGCGCGGGTAACTGGACCGGTACGCTTGTCAACGCGTTGATCCATCATTGCGGCGCTTCGCTTTCCGGTATTGGCGGTGTGAAACGCCCCGGTATTGTTCACCGTCTGGATAAGGAAACCAGCGGTGTCATGGTGGTTGCAAAAAACGATGCGGCGCATCGGCATCTGAGTGCGCAATTTGCTGATCACGGGCGCTCCGGCCCGTTGGAGCGCGCCTATATGGCGGTGGTCTGGGGCAGGCCTCGTCAGTTGAAAGGCACTATTGATGCGCCGCTTGGCCGTTCGGCTGACCGGACGAAGCGTGCGGTCAAGTCGATTGGAAGCGCGGACGCCCGAGAAGCGGTGACCCATTATGAAGTGGTTGAACGTTTCGCAGAGCAACCAGATGCCTCGGCATTGGCCTCATTGGTCGAGTGTCGTTTGGAAACGGGCCGTACCCATCAAATCCGTGTTCATATGGCGCATATTGGTCATCCGTTAATTGGCGATCCGGAATATGGGGCGGCTTTCAAGAGCAAGGCCAACCGGTTGCCGGACATGGCGCGCGACGTGGTGAACAACTTCCACAGGCAGGCGCTGCATGCCTTTCTTTTGCAGTTTGAGCATCCCGCAGACGGCAGAGTCATGCGTTTTGAGGCGCCGCCGCCAGATGATATGGAAGCGCTTTTTCTGGCCCTACGGGACAACAGGTCTGCAAATCCTTAAGCACATTGGCGTGATGGCCTTGAAACCCGCCTTTCATGGGCCTATTTGAAACATGTTCGTGCGCACGCTTCAGTATCCGAAGGTGTGGGCGGGGGCTTGCCTGCAGGAAGCCGACTTGGAAAAAAGGGGGTGCTTTATGGCCCGCAATACATTGCCGACCATTGCTTCAGGGGAAGCCGGTCTCAGCCGTTATCTTGATGAAATCAGAAAATTTCCAATGCTTGAGCCACAGCAGGAATATATGCTGGCCAAGCGTTTCCACGAGCACGAAGATCGTGATGCGGCGCATCAGCTCGTAACCAGCCATTTGCGCCTCGTGGCCAAGATTGCCATGGGTTATCGGGGTTACGGTTTGCCGATTGGCGAAGTCATTTCAGAGGGCAATGTTGGCCTGATGCAGGCCGTGAAAAAGTTTGATCCTGAACGCGGCTTTCGTCTTGCGACCTATGCTATGTGGTGGATCAAAGCGTCTATCCAGGAATATATCCTGCGTTCGTGGTCGCTCGTTAAAATGGGCACGACCGCTAACCAGAAACGCCTGTTTTTCAATCTGCGCCGTCTGAAAGGGCGCCTCCAGGCGATTGACGATGGCGATTTGCGTCCGGACCAGGTGAAGGAAATTGCCCAGAAGCTGGGCGTCAGCGAGGAGGAGGTTATGTCAATGAACCAGCGCCTTTCTGGCGATGCTTCATTGAATGCCCCCATCCGGGCGGCAGACGGCGATTCCGGCCAATGGCAGGATTGGCTGGCTGACGATTCAGAAAGCCAGGAAGATATCCTGATTGAGCAGGACGAAATCGAGACGCGCCGCGCCATGTTGCAGCGTGCGATGGATGTGCTGAATGAGCGGGAAAAGCGGATCTTTCAGGCCCGGCGCTTGTCGGAAAACCCGATGACCCTCGAGGAGCTGTCCGCCGAGTTCGACGTTTCGCGTGAGCGGGTTCGTCAAATTGAAGTTAGAGCCTTTGAGAAGGTTCAGGAGGCGGTTCAGAAAATTGCCTTGGAGCAGGCGTCTGCACTCAAGGTCGTAGACGCCTGATAAGAGGTTATGCCGGAAGCCGGTTGAATGAGTTTCAACCGGTTCGCGGTCATTGGTATTATTGGCCTGATGCGGCCTTTTCCCATTCGCTGAGAACCTGACCGAAGACGGCCTTGCCATCTGGTCCTTTTTCAAGAGCCAGCAGGGAGCGTCGACCGTTTCCGTAAACCAGCGGAATATCGATCCAGTCGAGCTCCGCCATGAGCTGCAGATTGGTTTTTTCTGCTTCAGGCAGGGCGTTGAGCGCGATCATGTGGAAGTGATCAGTGATGCGCGCCGGTACGCCGATTAACGGCCTACCCTGGTCCTGCTCGTTTTGCTTCATCGAAATCCTGACCACGGAATCAATGCCGCCACCCTCGAAATTTTCAGGCAGGGAGAAGACCAGCTCAATGATATGGCTGGCTGGCAGTGTTGGGTCGAGATTACGTTTGATTGTCAGTGTTGCGGAAAGTGAACGCTCGGGTACCTGGATAGCAGCCTGGATAACCGGTTGTGGGTTGCCAATATCCTGACTTTCCATCTGACGTGACCATACGACAGATCCTTCCAGCGCCGTTGGCGAAGCCTGCCCCAGACGTTCCTCATAGAGGAACATCTTTTCCGCTGTTGGCGGCAGTGTGCTGGCATTGTCCGGTTTCGTTTCTGCCGTTTCAGCGCCTTCGTCCAGTTGCGCAACCGACTTGCCTTCCGGGTCAGCTGTTGCGGCTGGGCCGGCTGCTTCTTCTACCTCGGTGCCATCGGGCAGCAGTCTCTGGGTGAATTTCTCGATGCCCTTGGCTGCGGGCTCTGTAGTGTCCTCGCCGCCTGCCGTCTGCTTTTCAGAGCCGTTGGCGTCAGTGGTAGGGCTATTATCATTTGTGCCGGGTGTTGTGACGTCGGAAGAGGTCGGGCTCAACAGGGCAACGAGTTTATCGCGATACTGCCAGCCCTCATATGCCAGGCCAGCCACAACGACGAACGCCAGGATGGCGACAAGAGCATATACGAGACCCTTTGAGCTATTTTGCTCTTCATCCGCCGCTCCATTCAGGCTTGCGACGATTCGATCAACATCTGACTGGTGTTCGGCCTGTTCCATCATCCGCTCGGGAACGGATGCTGTCGCGGAAAATTCTTCCTGCTCGTAATGGGCTGGATGCTCGATTTCCGGTTCGATGGGCTGCGCTAGCGAAGGCTCATCATATAGTTCTGCGCTCTCGCCGCCTGAGGCGTCGTCAATCGACGGGAGTTCCCAATCCGGCGCTTCCAGATAGCTGTCATTGCTGGTTTCAAACGGATACAGAACCTCTTCTGCGCCGTCGGCAGGCTCGTCGGTGCTGTCCGCTTCAGGTGCTTCTGGTTCAGTGACCGGTATTTCATGCTCAACATCGGCGTCGAAGGGGGATTCTTCATGGTTGAACGCATGCTCTGAATCTTCAACCGTCGGAGCGGTTTCTTCCTGCTTGGGCTCAGCGAAGAGCGGCTCCTGTTCGGGCGCCTCAAGCTGCTCGGCGGAGGGCATTGCTGGCAGAATTTCCGGGGGGCTGTCTTCTTCCGGTGGAGCTTCAGAAACTGTTTCCGGCTCTTCCGCTTCCGCTGGCTCTACGGGTTGATCAGTTTCCGCTACAGGCTCTTCTGCCGGAGTATCAGTCGGTGCTTCCGCCTCTGGTTCCGGCGTGCCGCTCTCGTCAGCGGTATTCGTCTCTGCCGGTTCAGGTTCTTCCTGAACGGTGGCGAATTGCGCTTCGATCTCCGCAATCGCCACATCCAGTTTTGCCATCTGGCGGGCGACCATTTCCTCCGAGGGGGCAGGATTCATTGCGTTGAGCTGGCGCTGGACGGCTGTCTTCGCCTTCTCATAGACCTTTGAGCGCATTTCCGGAGACTTATCGGAAAGTCCGTCCACTGCCCTCTGGATGACCGCTGTGAAATCCGCCATGCTCTACTTTTCTTCCTCTACCCCCGTCTATTCTTGTCCGCTTCTTAACGATTGCGCAAGCTGTGGGAAATGCAAAACCTGTTAATCTTCAAACGGATCGGTGACGAGAATGGTGTCTTCGCGCTCGGGGCTGGTGGAAAGCAGTGCGACAGGAGCACCGATCAGTTCCTCGATCTGGCGAACATATTTGATGGCCTGAGCCGGCAGGTCGGCCCATTTGCGCGCGCCCACGGTAGAATCTTTCCAGCCTTCCAGCGAGATATAAATGGGCTCTACACGCGCCTGTGCGCCCTGGCTGGCTGGTAGATGTTCGATTTCCTGGCCGTCCAGTTTGTAGCCAACGCAAATCTTGATTTCGTCCAGACCATCGAGAACATCGAGCTTTGTCAGGGCGATGCCGGTAATGCCGTTGGTCGCGACGGATTGGCGAACGAGAGCGGCGTCAAACCACCCGCAACGACGCTTGCGTCCTGTTACGGTGCCAAATTCATGGCCGCGCTCGCCGAGAAACTGGCCGATCTCGTCGTCCAGTTCGGTCGGGAAGGGGCCTTCGCCGACTCGCGTTGTGTAGGCTTTGGTGATGCCGAGGATGTAACCAAGTGCGCCCGGGCCCATCCCCGATCCAGCCGCTGCCTGACCGGCAACGGTGTTGGACGAGGTGACAAAGGGGTAAGTGCCGTGGTCGATGTCGAGTAGGGTTCCCTGCGCGCCTTCAAAAAGAATACGTGCGCCCGCGCGGCGGTTTTTATCCAGATAGGACCAGACCGTATCCATGAAGGGAATCACGCGGTCGCGAACTTCGGTAAGCTCATTCATGATCGTTGCGTGTTCGATCTCCGCAGAACCAAGACCCCGGCGCAGCGCATTGTGGTGCGTCAGCAAGCGGTCGATCTTGGCTGGAAGCGTCGCAAGGTTCTTCAGGTCCATCAGGCGGATGGCGCGGCGGCCAACCTTGTCTTCATAGGCCGGTCCGATACCACGGCGTGTCGTGCCGATCTTGGTGCCGGAATTGGAGGCTGCGTCCTCACGCATGCCGTCAAGTTCGCGGTGAAGAGAGAGAATGAGCGTGGCGTTGTCGGCAATCTTCAGGTTTTCCGGTGAAATCGTAACGCCCTGTCCGGCAAGCTTGTCGATTTCAGCGACAAGCGCGTGCGGGTCGACGACAACACCGTTGCCGATGACGGCCATCTTGCCGGAACGGACGACGCCTGAGGGGAGTAGAGACAGCTTGTAGCTGACGCCATCAATGACAAGTGTGTGGCCGGCATTGTGGCCGCCCTGATAGCGCACGACAATATCAGCGCGCTCAGACAGCCAGTCGACAATCTTGCCTTTTCCCTCGTCACCCCATTGTGACCCGACGACAACGACGTTTGTCATTCGATTTTCTTACCCTGTTAACTGGCGCGGCAGCTTATTACGCCCGCGCGGACCTCAAACCCGCGCATCTATACTGTGTTCAATCTGCAAAAGCGACCCCCGAAGGGATGGGCTTTTGGGGATTTCGCGTGACAAAACGTCATTCCAAACGCTATCAACGCGCGTCTTTTCAATTTTGATCCCGCTGCAAGGAAACAGTTTAATGTCCGATGCGCCTTCGCAGACGCTGAAAGCCTATGGGCTGCTTGGGATTACGGCCCTGATTTGGGGCTGTAATTCTGTCGCGGGCAAGCTGGCAGTGGGGCATATCAGCCCGCTTTTGCTGACCAACCTGCGTTGGACGACTGCTTTTGTGCTGATTATGACGATTTCCGTTCCACAAATCCGGCGTGATTGGCCGGTGCTGAAACAGAAATGGTATATTCCTGTTTTAATGGGCGTTATCGGTTATGCGGCCTTCAACGGGTTTTTATATTCCGCGCTTCACTACACAACCGCCATCAATGTGGTGATTCTTCAGGCCGGTATTCCGGCGATCACCTTCATCCTCAATTTCCTGATTTTCCGGGTTCGTGTTTTTAATGCGCAGATCCTCGGCTTTCTGGTTACCCTTGGTGGTGTTTTCCTGACCGCTGCGCATGGTGATCTTTCCACTCTTTTGACCCTAACGCTGAATAAGGGCGACCTCATGATGTTTGGCGCGGGGCTGGTATATGCCTTTTACACGGTGGGCCTGCGCTGGAGACCGAATATTCACTGGAAAAGCATGATCGCCTTTGCTTTCGGAGGCGCGATGGTGGCCTCGCTGCCGATGAGCATGACGGAGTTTAACAGTGGCGATATGATGTTCCCGGATTTCACCGGCTGGATGGTTGTGCTTTTTGCCGGGATTTTCCCCTCGCTTATTTCGCAGACATTCTTCATGCGAGGCGTGGAGCTGATCGGGGCTAACCGGGCATCGCTTTTCGTCAATCTGGTTCCGATTTTTGGCACGATACTTTCCATCAGCGTGGTCGGAGAACAGTTCCATCTGTATCACTTTGTTGCGCTTGTGCTGGTGCTGGGCGGTATCTGGTTTGCGGAAAGGAGCGTTCGCAAATGAGTCTCATCAAGGCATTGCTTCTGGCTGCCGGGCCGTTTTTCTTTGCGCTTGGCATCACCCAGCCGCTGGTGCAGTTCGAGAAGCTTTATTTCTTTTCTGAAACACCATCGTTGCTGGATATTATCGCGTCGCTCTGGAGCAGCGAAAATGTTTTGCTGGCGGTTGTTGTGCTGCTAGTGTCGGTGGTGTTTCCGGCAGCCAAGCTTCTGGCCGTGGCGCTTGAGGCCGGCGGTGGCGATATGGCCGCTCATCTGCACCGGCTGCTGCCGGTTCTGGCAAAATGGTCGATGATGGATGTGTTGCTGGTGGCGCTGGCCATCGTGGCGGCCAAGACATCGGGTTTTGCCACGGCGCTGAGCCAGCCGGGCCTGTGGTTTTACGCAGGCTCCGCCATCAGTGTCAGCCTGCTGCACATGCTGATCCGCCGTCAGGCCTGAGGCCAACGGCGGAGAAAACGGCTAACGTCAAATATGCTAGTGGCGATATTGCTGGATGCGCGTGGTGCGCAGCCCTGCAAGGCCGTGGTCGTTGATCGAAGACTGCCAGGAAAGAAACTCTTCCACCGTCAGCGCGTAGCGCTCACAAGCTTCTTCAAGGCTTAGGAGACCACCCCGGACAGCGGCGACGACTTCCGCCTTGCGGCGGATGACCCATCGGCGTGTATTGGCTGGCGGCAAGTCGGCAATTGTCAGCGGACTGCCATCGGGGCCGATGACATATTTAACTCTGGGACGCATTACTTCGGTCATTGAACTCTCTACACACTAAAGACCTTTAAAGAGAGAATAGGCCTGCGAGTTTTAAAATTTGCCTAAACACTCTGAAACCATTTGTTCATTTTTGACCCGTGGCCGCTTTGAACTTTGGCGGGTTCCTTGTTTTTAAGGGGTTTGGACTTGCAGCGGAACGGTCGAGATTTTATATGAGGGGCACATTTTTCTGAAAAATTGCGACAATATCGGCAAATGCCGATTGCCGAAAACAGCCGGAACCGACCTTGAACAGCCTTGGATTTGACAAGCGGCCAGAAGACACGCGCGTGGTTGTTGCCATGTCGGGCGGGGTGGATTCCTCTGTCGTGGCGGGCATTTTGAAGCGTGAGGGCTATGACGTTCTGGGCATCACGCTTCAGCTTTACGACCATGGCGCGGCTGTGCACCGGGCCGGTTCATGCTGCGCGGGCCAGGATATTGATGACGCGCGCCGGGCCTGCGAAATGCTGGGCATTCCCCATTACGTGCTCGACTACGAAGCCCGCTTCCGCGAAACGGTGATCAATCCCTTTGCCGAAAGTTATGTGGCAGGCGAAACGCCGATCCCTTGCGTTGCCTGCAACCAGACGGTCAAGTTCGCCGATCTTTTAAAGACGGCGAAGGAACTGGGCGCGGACGCGCTGGCAACCGGGC